>JBFWYF010000122.1:0-11897 GCA_050186685.1 Pirellulaceae bacterium | reverse complement strand
GACTCCAGGTTCTCGATGGCCCGGTCGTCCAGGGTCGGGACGTTCAACAGGTAAATGGCGTGGTAGGCGTCCAGTGCGGCTGGTGCCGCGTCGCGCAGGAACGCTGGCGGCTGTCCGTCGACTCGCACACCCGTCGGCGCCCGCGGCCCCGGTTCGAACGCCGCGCTCAGGAAGAACAGGTTGCGCTGTTCCGCATCCCCATCCACGACCAGGATCGACTCCCGGTTCTCGACGGGTACGACGCACCACCGGCGATTGTCGACTCCGACGACGTCGTCCGGCAAGGATGCTTCGACGACATGCTCGCCGGCGCTTGGAAAGAACACCTGCACGTTTCGCGTCGTGGTCTGGCCCGGCGCCAGTTCTTCGATCAGCACGGCCGGCGGCTCCTCGACTTGTCCCTTCAGCCGACCCGCGGCACTCGCGGCCTCGACCTGCGGGTCATAGAACGTCGTCCGCACGCGGACCGGGACCCTCCGAGCCGTTTCGGTGCCATGGTTGGCGACCGTCAACGTCATCCGCATGGGCACCCCCGCCGCACGAATGTCGTTCGCAGGACGCAGGTCGACGATCGCCAGATTCGACTGCTGCTTTTCCGGTGCGCAATGGACGAATTGAATCTGATTCGTGATTCGGTCCACTTCGCCGATCAACTGCTTCAGCTCCGTGGGGTTGCCCCATTCCTTGTGACGAAAATCGGAAAGCACGTGGACGATGTTCGTTTCGTCGGGAGACTGGCGGAGCAACTCCAAGGCGAGCGCCCAGGCCGGTCGCGAGCCCACTCCCAGTTGGGTGACCTCGATTCCCCGCTGCCGTTCCTCGAGCAGCGCGTCAAAGCGCGCGTCGATCGGTTCCGCATTCAAGTCCGCCAGCTGGCCAATCTCCGTCGACACGTCATCTTTGCGGAAGCCCAGAGCGCGCGAGAACCGGATCAGCGTCATTTTCTGCGGCGATTCCTGGGCGATGGACTGGGCAGCCATGCGCGACAAGACCTGGCGTGCCCGGTCGAAAGCGGAGGCGCCTCCCAGACGTTCCGACATGGAAAAGCTGTCGTCGAGCAGGACATAGTGATGCGTGACCTGGCCGCCAAACAGCGCCAGCCATTGACTGCGCGCGACCCACTGGGCCAGCATGGCGACGATGGCCACGACGGCCAGAATCCGCAGCGCCAGCAGCAGCATCTGCTGCAGCCAGATCCATTTCTGGTGCTTCTTGTAGCTCTGCAGCAGGAAGTCCATCGCGGCCCATCGGACTCGCCGCCGACGCACCAGATTGATCAGGTGGATCAGCAGCGGAACGAGAGCGAGAAAGAACCCCCAGGTAAGTACCGGATGAATGAACATGGATCCCTGCCGGGCCGTCCCCCATCCTGCGCCGGGAGAGGCTGCCGAAAAAATCTCCGCCGAGGCGCTACCGTCGCCGCTTGTTCAGGCGGCGGCTCAAGTACTCCGCCAGCGCCGCATCGAGCGGCTGACTGGTTCGAATCAAGGCATATTCCACTCCCGTACGCGCACAGCCCCGCCGCAAGGTATCCAGGAACTCGTGCAGCGCCGCCAGATATCCCTCACGCAGCGCTCGCGGATTGCAGTTCAACCAGTCCGCCGACTCCAAACCGTCGAATCGCGTGGGCCCGGCGAACGGGAACTCGAGTTCGTCGTCGTCCATGACGTGAAACACCAGGACGTCGTGACCTCGCTGACGCAACAGCCGTAGTCCTTTCAGCACGGCCGACTGGTCGGTCAGCAGATCCGAGATCAGGACCATCAGGCCTCGCCGGGGGAAACTTTCCGCCACCCCGCGAAAAACGCCATAGATGTCTGTCTTGTCCCGCGGCTGACTGACGTGCAGCGCTTCGATCACCGCCTGCAGGTGCGTGCGCTGGCTGCGGGGCGGAATAGTGGCCCGAATCTTGTCGTCGAACGCGACGCAACCCACCGCGTCGTGCTGCTTGAGAATCAGATATCCCAGGCTCCCGGCAATCGTGCAGGCGTACTCGTATTTGTTGAGTGGCCCCTGCCCGTACTGCATACTGGCCGAGACATCCACGAGCATCGTGCAGCGCAGATTGGTATCTTCCTCGAACTGCTTGACGTACAGCCGATCCTGGCGACTCCACACTTTCCAGTCGACATGGCGCAAATCGTCGCCGACCGTGTACTCGCGGTGCTGCAGGAATTCGACCGACTGTCCGAAATACGGACTGCGATGCATTCCCGACAAGAATCCTTCGACGATGTGCCGGGCGCGCACTTCCAAGCGGGAGATCCGCTTGATCGCTTCAGGATGCAAAAATCTTCTGGAATCGGGCATCGCTTGTCAGTTCGTCTTCCTTGGTGGGCGTGGCAGCCAGCAGTCGCTCCACGATGTCGTCCGCTGTAATTCCTTCGCTCTGGGCCGCGAAGTTGACGACCAGGCGATGCCGCAGGACGGGTTTGGCCAGGGATTGAATGTCTTCGGTCGCTACATGGGTGCGGCCGTGCAACAGTGCTCGCGCTTTGCCGCCCAGAATCAGGTACTGGACGGCTCGTGTTCCCGCACCCCACCCCACCATGTCATCTACGAAGCCCGGGGCTCCCGGGTTCCCGACTCGTGTCTGTCGGACCAGCGACAGGGTGTAGCGGATCACGTGATCGCTGACCGGTACTTCCCGCACCAGCTGCTGCAACGCCAGGATTTCGGTCCCGTCGAGCACCGGCACCACGGTATCCGTCTGGATCGCAGTGGTGCGTCGCGCGACTTCGAATTCTTCGTCGAAGCTCGGGTAGTTCACGAACACCTTGAACATGAAGCGATCCTGCTGCGCTTCCGGCAACGGGTACGTCCCTTCCTGTTCAATCGGGTTCTGCGTGGCGAGCACAAAAAACGGATCCGACAAGGGATGCCGCACGCGCCCCACCGTCACCTGCCGTTCCTGCATGGCCTCGAGCAGAGCGGCCTGCGTCTTGGGAGGAGTGCGGTTAATCTCGTCCGCCAGAATGACGTTGGCGAACAGCGGGCCATCGAGAAACCGGCGTTCGCGCGCCCCGGTTGTGCGATTCTCTTCGATGATCTCCGTGCCGGTGATATCCGCCGGCATCAGGTCCGGAGTGAACTGGATGCGGCTGAACGAAAGGCTGAGCGAACGGGCCAGCGTGCTGATCAACAGCGTCTTCGCGAGTCCCGGCACTCCTTCCAGCAGGCAGTGACCTCGCGCGAAGAGGCAGATCAACAGTTCTTCGATTACCTGCTGCTGGCCGACGATGACTTGGCCCAGCTGCTGAGTAATCCGAATTCGGGCGTCGTTCAATTTGCGTACGGCCTGAGGATCCGTTTCCGGACCACGAACATCCATCGCCATGCAGCGACCTTTCGGTGTGGTGAACTCAGACGTTGGTTTGATGTAATTTACCTGGACGTTAAAGTCCGCCACAAGTCGTCGCCGCCAGCTCGGGACGCCAGAAGCCGTTACGCCCGCTATTTCGCCGTCCCGGGAATTGCCTCGGTGACGCGCCGAACCGCCCCACCGATTCCTTTCAGCAGGCTGGAGGCTGGGCTCGGGCCGGCTCCGCTGGCCGCCGCCAATTGGGCCGGCGGCTCGGGAGCGCGCGGCTCCGTCGTGAACTGCACCGCGATCACCAGCTGCGCCAGATGCAAAGCGATCTCGCGCCGAGCCGCGTCGGCCGTGACCTGCAGCTGCATCGTACCCGCCGAAGCCAGGTCGCGACGGTCCACCAGCACGGCGCCCGTCCGCCGATCCAGGCAGAGTACATCTGCCCGAGTGGACGAGGACGAAGTGGGCCGCTGGATCGAGCCCTGCTGCCGGATCAGCCACAGCGTTGGTACGTCTTCCGGCTGCTCCACCAGAATCGCGTAGCCCCGTACGGTCACCGGTGTCTGCCACAGCCTCGCTCCCGTCGGGCGGGCGAATGCCACGACCTGACCGTTCACCGGAATCAGCGTCGGCGGCCCACCGTCGCGCTGCTGGATCGTCGGCGGGGAATCATTGACGACGACCAGCCACTGGTCCATCGAAGGCCGCACCCGGATCGAGTCCAGCTGGGCGAGCGGCCCGATGTCCGACTTCACAAAGACCTGATCGTTCAGCAGGGATCGCAGCAGCAACTGACCGTTTGGCTGCAGCAGTGCGACCGCGTCGTGCTCGAATAAATGCCCTTTGGTCCCGTCGACCACCAGCTCGGACCAGATTTCACGCTGTGCGGCCACATCGAATAAATACACACGCAGCTGGCCGTCGAGCTTTTCCCACGCCAATACATTGCGCCCACAGTGCGTCCAGGTGCTGTCGGCGGGGGGCAGCGTACGACGTCCGAGCGTGCGGCCGTCGCGGGCATCGAGCAACAATGCCGACGGTTGTTCGCGGGAACCTGCCAGGACGTACTCCTCGTCGCCGAACAGCAGCAAACCCTGTTCGAGATCCTGCCGGTTCCAGACGGTCTTACCGGTCAGAGGTTCCACGCACGTCAACGTCCGGACCTTCTGGTAACAGGCTCCGGTGCGCGTCATTGGGCCGCTGACGGCCAGCGGCTGGTTCGACGAGTTGGCGATGATCATGTCCGTCGTCTGCACGTCGAATGGAATCTGCGTCGTACGCTGAATCGAATGGACGCCACCGCCTGCCTCGCCTGGCGTCGGGATCAACGGCTCGTACCAGAGCACCGTATCTTCATCCCGCAGGCGGGAAGGCATCAGTGGAACGGCCATCACGTGGCCGTGAAACGTTGCGAACAGCACATGGCCGCTCGCGACCGAACGGAGCGAATTCTGCTGAAAGGAAAACGAACCGACCGATTGCGGCAGGCGAGCCAACACTTCGCCCCGCCCGTCGCGGACATACAAGCTATTGCTCAGCTGGTCGTTGACCAGCCGCATACTTCGCGGGTGCCGGGAAGACTGTTGCCCGATCGACACGGAATTGAAACGGCGGAAGCTCATCGGCCGCTCCATCGTCTGCTCGCGCAGCTTGGTGCGGGTGAGCGGCCAGGGATCTGCCGCGGCGCTCACCAGCCCCTTGGCGGCCGCGTCGTCGAACAGCTGTTGTCCGGTCCGGCCATCTTCGACGGCCACGTCCCCCCATTGCGTTCGCAGCCGCACATAGGATTCATGCACGAGATGCGAATCTTTCATCTGCGCGTAGATACGAGCCCGCAGCCACTCGGCTTGGCCGTCCGCCGGGCTGCCCGACTCGACAGGCATATTCGCGAGCGCGAGCTCGGCCTCGAGCAAGTGTCCGGTCTCGGTCAACTGCCGGGCGTGCTCCAGCCAAACGGGTTGGGCGGCCGAGTGGAAGCCGCAGAGTGCAAGGAAACGGCCGCCCAGCGTCCCCGGTGGGCTGGCACTGGCCTGCGAGCGGAGGTCGCTCACCAGACGTTCGATGGTCTCGCGGGCCGCTGAGCCTCCGTGCAGGTACAGCTCCTCCAGCCGCGCCGCAAGGAATCGGTCCAGCCGCACGTTCCAGCCGTCCTGGGGGCTGACCGTGACGAACGGCTCGTCTTCCGCGGCGGGCCGGGCTGCAAACGCTTCGCGCGCCAACTGCCCGTAAGCGTCCGCCGCTCCCGCGACGTCCTGGACGCGCTCGCAGCCCGTGCCCAGCATCAGCAGATAATCGGTGCGCTGCGCGGCGCTCGAGATCAACGGCTCGATCGTCGAGGCATGCCCCCGATGTGCAGCAAAATCCTGCCGAAGGGCGGTCAGGAAAGTCGACACCAGCAGCGCTCGCACGGCCTGGTCATCCGGTTCCAGCTGATGTGCCTCGCGCAGCGACTGGATCGCTTCACTCCACTGGCCATCGTGCACCTGCAACTCGCCCTGCCGAGCTAAGGCCCAGGCATCGCGGGGATTCTGTCCCAACCGTTTGGCAACTTGCTCCCGCAACGGTTCCAGCTGGTAGGCGGCCGTCGCTCGGTTCGGTCCGAGCGAGATAACGTTGTCCCGGAAGCAGATCAAATTGCCGAGAATCTGGTCGGTCTTGACCCGCTCCACCAACGTTCCATCGTCGACTCGGACGCTGATCAAGTGGGAAGTGGTCGTAGGCAAATAGTACTTTCCATCCGCCAGAAATCCGCGGCCGCTGGGCATCTCGCCTCGGTCCAGATCGAGCACCAGCGGCGCCTTCCAAGCTGCTTCCCCATCGCTCAAATTCAGCGCCAGCAGCCGCGACTTGCCCACCAGCAGGATCTTGCCCTCATGGATGCAGCCCACGAACAGCATGTCGGCCAGGTTGCCCTGACGCGGAAGCGGTTGCCAGGCCGGCTGACCCGTCAGCAGGTCGAGGCAGACCAACGAGTCGGACTCCGGCGGCGTCAGTACGACTCGACCATCGGCAATAATCGCCGTGGAATCCAGCCACCGATTCGTCGAGTACGCACCCGACTGCGGAAAGGGCATCCCGAAGCCGCTGCGCTGGGGCATCGATTGCTGGTATTGGTAACCCCACAGCAACCGCCGGCTCACCATGTCGACCCCGACGACCGCCCCGGCCGCGGTGGGACAGACGAGTACACCATCCGCATACGACGGTGTGGCGCCCGTCAACCGCTGCGAGTTTGAGTCGAACTGCCAGAGCGCCTCGAGATGGGCCAACTGCTGCGACCATTCCTGGCGCCCCGTTTCACTGTCCAGCACGATCAGGCGTATTTCTCCGCGGATCTCGGCCAGAACGTGCAGCTTGCCGAACAACGGCAACGGGGGACCCAGAAAAAACACGCCAGCCGTCTGGGGCTCGTCGAGTCCCGTTTCACTGCCGATCTTCCACTTTGTGTAGCCCTCCCGCTTCAACTCGAGCGCGACCAGTTCATTGCTGGTCGCCTGCAACTCGCCGCTGGGAAAGGGGAAGCCAGGACGCAGACCGAGGCGGCGGATGCTCGCCGGCGCTACCATCACCGTGGGCAAGTGGTGCAGCAAGTACACGTTGGCTCCGTCGCTGCTCACCTGACCCCACAGGGCATTCTGCCAGAGCCGCTGAGCCATCTCGGCTTTGCGCAGTTCGCGGTCGTTCTTCGCTGCCGACAGTTCCCAGAACGGATAGTTCCACACGCGCTTGCCCGTCTGGAAATCCACGCCCATCAGCAGATCCTGCGTGCGCATGAGGATCACATTGCCCACTGCGAGCGGCTGGAGGCCTGGCAGCAGCGGAATGTTCTGTTCGATAAACGACTGCTGCATTTCGTCGACCAGGGAACGGTCCTCATCGAAAGCGGCAATCGGCACCTGCCAACGGAAACTCTCCAAGGGCAAGCCGCCAATGCTCGCGGCGTTTCGTGACTCGTTGCCGCGGAACAGCGCCCACTGCGCCACTTGCTGCGTGCCGCCCTGCTGGGCGCCGAAATGCTGCTCCAGCCACCCGAGCGCCTCGGACTCCTCCGGAATCGGCACGTTGTCGGCACCACCGAGTAACAGGCGAGCGGCCGGGTACTGTTTCTTTGCGGCCCGTAGTACCTCCAGCGCGGCGTCGGGCTGATTGGCCCGATACCAGCAGGCGGCCAACAACACGGACAGCTCGGGCTCGAAATTCGCGGACGACGGCGACTCCGACAACTGCTTCAGGTAGAGCGTTGCCGCGAGCGGCTGGCCAGCGTCCAGATACAGGCGGCTCAACAGCAATGCCGCTTCATTGCCTGCCTGGGTGTGAAAGAATCGCCGGATGACTTCGTGCAGCTGCTCGAGGCTCTTGTCGCGGACAGCGGCATCGAACAGAGCCCGTGCCGCGGCACCGAACTGCAGCTCATACGATTCGCGCCCCCGGGCCGGGAGCATGCCGAGCATCCGCAGGGCCTCGGTCTTCAGACTGGATCGACCAGCCGAGTCGGGAGTGGCATCGAGAAAGAAGTCTTGCGACTCGACCCGCCCTCCCTTCGCGTCACGCTCGTCCAGGTGCGAAAGGACCGCGCCGAGTTCCATCACAGCATCGCTGTAGCGCGCTTCATCGATCGCTTTCTGGGCCCGGGTCAAGTGTTGGCGGAGCGTACGATCCGCCGGCACGAAGACGTTGACACTTTGCTGCTGCGCCTGGGCGCGAGAATCGCGGTCGCTGGTCCAGGCGGCCATGACAATGGCCAGTCCCAGGGTCACGTGTCGCAAGGGCACCGGAATCTTCGTCATGCGCGAGGTCCTGCGATTCAGTTCCTAAATCATTGCCGCGGGGAATCTTATGGTAGTCCAGGTGCGATGGCAATTGCAGCCCCGCGAGGCCATGTCCGCCCGGACCGGGACCGGATCGAAACGCCGCCGCCGGCGGCCTGCCCCCCCGGGCGACTCGCGATGCCGCCGCCGGCGACTCCGATCATCGCCCCCGAATGCCTGCCGGCCCAGCGTCCTCCTCGCGCGGCAACCGGGCAACGATCGGCTCGGATCGACGCCACGAGAACAAAAAGTCACGAATTTTGCGGAATTCCGCGAGTTTTCGGACACGCCCCAGTTGCAATTTGCTGTCTAGACGATTTAATCTCTCCATTCTGTTCACTGAACTGCTAAGTCACATCTAGATAGTTTGCTACACCTAGCTAGGAGGGTAATCCACCATGGCGAAGTCGGCTGCAAAGGCCCCCACCAAGTCTGAAGTGTTCGCGAACATTGCCGGCGCGACGGGACTGACCAAGAAGCAAGTTTCGGCAGTGTTCGAATCCCTGAGCAGCGAAATCGGCAAGGCCGTGGGTAAGAAGGGTCCGGGCGTATTTCAGATTCCCGGGCTGTGCAAGATCGTCCGCAAGACCGTACCGGCCAAGCCGGCTCAGAAGAATGTGCTGAATCGGTTCACCGGACAGGTAGAAGATCGCCCCGCCAAGCCCGCCCGCACGACCGTGCGCGTACGTCCGCTGAAGGCACTGAAGGACATGGCCTGATCGAATCGCCAGGCAAGGTGCGAGCCGCTCCCAAGTGACGCTCGCGCACTAGCCCACGGCACATGCTGCGAAAACAACAACGCCCGGCAACCGCATTCCTGTACGGTTGCCGGGCGTTTTTTTTTGAGCTTGAAGGAGATGCCGCGACGCTGCGACAGCGATCCCCTGGACCAGGATCCCCCCAGGATTCCCTGGACCAGGATCCCCTGGACCAGGATCCGGTCCGGGGCACTGCCGCGCGCCGTTGCCGTCCCCTCGTCAGGCGACCTTGGTCACGCCGGGTACGGGTTGCGGATACCAGCCATCCGGGTCTGGCGTCAAGAACGGCTTATCGTTGAAGCTTGCCAGCTTCTCCACGGGTGAGACCACCACGTTCGAGTTGAGCGCCTCTTCCCACGTCAATTGGGCGCCGGAATAGGTGCACATGCGTCCGAATATGGCCGTCATGGTGCTCAACGCCCCGTACTCGCCTTCGTTGGGCGTCTTGCCGGCGCGCAGGTCGCGGAACAAGTCGACGTGCTCGTACTGGTGACCGTTGCTGCGGCCGTTGCCGTCGGCTCCCAGCTTGGCGAAGTTGTGCAACATCTTGCCCGACAGGTCGTAGATCTTCGAGCCGGAGATGTCCGCATAACCGGTTGTGCCATGGACATGCTCGGACACCGAGTTCCAGCAGTTCGGAATATGGCGGCACTGGCTGAGCATCGTCGCGCCATTCTTATAGGTGAACTCGATGAAGTGATGGTCGAACGTCTCGCCGTAGTCCTTTCCTTTGCGGACCTGGCAGCCGCCTTGGCCCTGGCCCTTCACCGGATAGCCGTTCATCACCCAGTTGATGACGTCCAGGTTGTGGATGTGCTGTTCGACGATATGATCGCCGCAGATCCAATTGAAGTAGTACCAGTTCCGCATCTGGTACTCGAGTTCCGTCTGGCCTTCTTTGCGGGGGCGTACCCAGGGGGTCTGACCGTTCCAGTAAGCTCGGGCCAGGATGATTTCGCCAATGGCCCCATCCTGGATCGCCTTGATCGTGGCGATGTACTTGGCTTCATGTCGCCGCTGCAGGCCGACCTGGACGAGCAGGTTCTTCTTCTTGGATTCTTCGGTTGCCGCGAGTACTTTGCGGACGCCTGCCGGGTCGACGGCCACCGGCTTCTCCATGAAGACGTGTTTGCCCGCGTTCACGGCCGCCTCGTAGTGGAGCGGTCGGAAGCCGGGTGGGGTCGCCAGAATGACGAGATCGACATCGCACTCGAGGACCTTCTTGTAGGCTTCGAAGCCCACGAACTGGCGCTCCTTTGGCACATCAAAGGAGTCCGCAAACGCATTCAGACTGCGAAAGGACTTCTGCAGCTGATCCTCGAACACGTCACCCATGGCGACGATCTTGGCCGTGCCGTTGCTGCCTCGGATCGCGTCCGATGCCGCACCGGTGCCTCGTCCGCCACAGCCAATCAAACCGATCCGTACGACGTCGCTGCCGGCGGCGTGAGCCGAGCGCCCGACGCTCAACGTCCCTGCCACGGCGCCTCCGGCGACCAGCGCCGAGGATGCCCGGATGAAGTCACGACGCGATGTCCCCTCCTGCCGTGCCTGTTGGTTTGCCTCCGCCATGGTCGAAACTCCTGTAAAGGGGTATGAATCTCTTGCGATGATGGTTGTTTGGCCAAGTGTCGGCTCCTAGCTTACGTTGCACGAACACCGCAGGCAACGTATCGGCCAGCGCCTGGACTACCGGCCCGCCTTTCGGTCTTCCAACGGTTCTTGCCGATCCCATTTCTCTTTCCGCTCCGCGGCCGTGGGGATCTCCAGCGGTCGGACGATCCGGAATCCGACATGCAACGCGTCGGTCAGGTACCAGATGCTCTTCGGAATCTGAGGATCCTGCTGCTTCCAGTCTTCGACCGACACCATGCGCGCGGCACTGCGAAGCTGCTCGGGGTCGTCCATCCAGGAACCACCGCGCACGACGCGTCCCCATTCCTGGCGCGGCCAGTTCAGCGGGTTCTGGGCGACTGCCGAACCCGATGATCCGTAGAAATCCGTGCTGTGCTGGTCCAATACCCATTCCGCGACGTTGCCATGCATGTCGTGAAGTCCCCAGGGATTCGGCTTCTTCTTGCCGATCGGGTGATACTTCTCGCCGCTGTTGTCGTAGTACCAGGCGTATTCGTCAAGTTGGCCGGGATCGTCACCGAACGAGTAGGCCGTCTGAGTTCCCGCGCGGCACGCATATTCCCACTCCGCCTCGGTCGGCAGCCGGTAATAGCGACCCGTCTTGGCGGTCAGCCAGTCGCAGAACGTGCGCGCGGCCAATTGCGTCATGCAGATCGCGGGATAGCTCTTCTTGCCCATCCCGAACGTCATGTCGGTATAGGGAGCGGTAGGCTGCGTCAGCTGGTATTCGTCGGCCGCCTTGTCGCGGGCATTGGGCTCCTTCTTGGCGAGTTCCCGCCGCTGGATGTCGAGATCGAACATCCAGACCTCGAAGGCTTCCCAGGTCATCTCATACTTGGCCATCCAGAATGGAGCCACGCGTACTCGATGCTGGGGGCCTTCGTCGTCGCCCCGCCCTTCCTCGGTGGCGGGACTGCCCATCAGGAACTCGCCGCCCGCAATGGGCAGCATTTCGATCGTCGAGTCCGTGTGCTCGATCTTCTCCGTGTAGGGCTTCATCTGTTCCGCGGCCGATGCTTCCGCGTCGGGAATCGCGAGAAGCGCGCCATCCTCACCGCGCGCCACCACCGCGGAGGTGACAGTCAACGCCCCGGCGACCACGGCGGCGACCAAGCCCGGAGTCCGAACCAGCCAACGGCCTGGCCGCTGGCGGAAAACTGCAGCGAATGTAAACATGGCCTTGCCCTTGTGAGTCATCCACACGTGAGTCATAAACGAGTCAGACGGACACGTGTGAGTCATCTACATTGCGGATCCGGTGTTCGGCTGCCAAGCCGACTGCCCCACCGGATGAACGCGAGGAACCTATCTGATGGACCGCACCAATGTACGGTTGGGGTTGCTAGGACCGAGACTGCTCCTCCTGGCACTGTTTCTGCCCGAATT
>JBFWYF010000121.1:0-11916 GCA_050186685.1 Pirellulaceae bacterium | reverse complement strand
GGTAATCCAATCCGAAGCGGCTGATGATAATCTTCTGCTCTCGCTCGTCAAGGCGAGCGAGGATCTTGCGGATCTGCTCTTCCCGCAGCCGCTGGGCCTGCTCCTGCTCGTACTGGTCGCTCCGATCGTCCGGCTGGGCCATGAACATTTCGTCCAGGCTCGTCCGGAAGCGATCGCGATGTTTGAACTCGTCCGGAATCGACCGGGCAAAGTTCTTCATCACCGCCCAGCTCGCATAGGTGCTGAACTTGTTTCCGCGGGCATAGTCAAACTTTTCTACCGCCCGCAACAGCGAGATGTTCCCGTCGCTGACGAGCGAGAAAAAGTCGTTGGTGGGAGTCACGTGGCGCTTGGCAATCGACACCACGAGCCGGAGGTTGGCCTGGACGATATGGTTCTTCGTCTTTACCGCCTCCTCATACAACCGCTCGATCTCATCCATCAACCGCGTCTTCGGCCGCTGCGTGTCGAGTTCCTCCCTCAGTCGCGTCGCCTTGAATTTGAGGTAATTCAAACGCCGAAACAGATGGCGTTCCTGCTCACCGGTCAACAGCGGCGTTTCATACAGCGACGCCAAATAAGGGGGCAGTCCCGACGGAGCCCGCGAGCGCTTCCGCGTGGCCTCGTCCGTCGCCGGCAGCGGACCCAGGATCATCGCCTCCGCACGGGGATTCTCGAACTCCGGATTCGGAATGTAATCCAGCGGCAATTCGAGGATCCGCAGCGCTCGCATCTCGTTCACGATGCGGTAAATACTGCCCGTCGTGCGCCGGTACTTCCGAGCCAGGACCGCGACCGACAAACCACGCCGGAATTGCTGATAGATCTTCTGCTTGTGCGCCTCCCGCAACGGCTCGAGCCGATTGGGGAATACCGCAATGTCCGGGTGAGCCGCGTCAAAATCCTTCAACGCCGCCCGCACGGTCTCCGCACTTCGGTTCATTGCCTTCGCGATCCGCCGCGCGATCTCCGTCGGGCAACCGCCCGACTGAGCCATCCGCCGCGCTCGCTCGATGATCTGCTCTCGCTCGTCGCTCGTTACCTGGCTGAACCGCTCCCCGCGCTCGATCCGCTCACGGTTTCGTGACACGAACCGCTCGACACTGCTCTTTAAAAAGCCCACTCGCTTGCGTCCACCAAACAGGAAGCGTCGCCCGACCAGCCCTTGATCGCGCCAACGCGAAATCGTCTTCGTCGACACGTTGAACAGCTTGCTCAGGTCGTCCATCATGTGGACTGGCTCACCCGCCTCTTCCACTGTCATGTCGGCCGAGTCGCTCACGTCCTCCACGAACAGACGCAGATCGTGCCGCGCTTCCTCCCCCGACATGGTGCGATTCGGCGAGGCCTCAGGTCGATAGTCCGTAATGCGGAAACATAAGTACTCGTAGCTGTAGGTCTTCTTCGGATCGATTTCGTTCAACAAACGCTCCGCTCGCGTCGCCTGCTCCACCTTCTTCTCCCGCGGCGCAAAGCGAACCTGCTGATCACGCAGCTCTCGCAAGATCGGACTCTGATAATCGATATGCATGACACTCTCCCCTTCTCACCCGGTAGCGACCACAACGGTGTTCCCTGCGTCTCCCCGCCCGTTGTGATCTGCATCCACTTCGGAAGTACGCTCGTTCCCGGAGCGTTTCCGCAAGTCGAAAACCCGCCTTTCGACTAGTCCCCTACGACTCCCCGCTGCCGTTGGTTCTCCCTTCGCTCGCCAATTGCTTGTCCAAAATGGCAACAGATGTATGCGGTCCCAGCAGTTAGAGCAAGTGCCGCGCCAATAAATCGACCGACCCTACCGTCGCCGGGATTATAGCGGCTTGGCCAGCAATCCAGTCACCAAATGCCCCCAGAATGTTCGCTCATCGCCCCGCGATCTCGGACACAGCCTCGATATCTCCCGGCTAGCACTCATTTTGCGTAGCTCACCGCCGTTCCTTGTGCTGCCGCGTCCCCCGGGCGCCCGCATTCGCCTACTTATTAACCCCGGCCCTGCCACGAATGTCTCAATTGGCTGCAGACACTGCGTCGATTTAACGCATACGGCCCCCGCGAGCGCTCCGAGCTAGACCCCTGCAACCGCTTGCCTCCACAGGCCACCGCCATTTACGCATTTTTACTGGCTTAGGATCCTTCGCGGTGTCGCAGTGCCCGGGCGGCGCCGTCAATCCCTGGGCGTTCGCCGACACGATATTCGACGGATGGACCCGGGGCTTGGTTTCTTCCTTCCGCTGATTCCTTAGTTGCTGCCATGACATCCATCTTGCTGAGAAGACTTGCCTTTTTGGCGTTCGGAAGCCTCCCCGCCCTCTGGCTGGCATCGCAGGCCCTCGCCGCCGAGGGAACCTTCGCCCTGCAACCGGCCTCGCTGCTCAATTCCTGCACACGTGTGCAGGCGGTACTGGAAGTAAGTGGCCAACTAAAGGTCAATCCGGACGGGAAAAAGGTCGCCCAGATGCCGATCACCGCCAAAGGTGAGTACGAGTTCGTCGAAAAGGTCACGGCGGTCGACACGGGCTCGACGGAGGAGGCCGAGCCCGTCACACGCGGGATGCGCTATTACCGCACGGGCACGGCCCAGTCACGGATCGCGGAACACGAAGTCACCAATCGGATCGACGACACGCATCGCCTGATTGGGGTGTCCGCTGGCCGGTCCGACGTCACGCTCTATTCGCCGCACGGTCCCTTGACGTCAGACGAGCTGGAGCTGCTGGAATTGCCCGCCAACACGTTGCTGCTGGGCCGGCTGCTGCCTGGCCGTGAAACAGCCGTGGGCGAAACCTGGAAACACGACGATGGGCTGGCGGCGGCTCTATTCAACCTGGACGTCGTGACGGACAACAAGTTGGAGAGCAAGTTTGTCCGCACAGAAGCCCAAGTCGCTTTTGTGGAGCTCGAGGGCGCGGTCGAAGGTTCAGTCGCGGGGGTGGAGAGCCGCTTGAAGGTCGCCGCCAAATACCAGTTCGATCTGGCTTCGCAGCGCATCACATGGCTGGCTCTGAGCGTGCAGGAGAATCGGGCCGTTGGGCATGCCGAGCCCGGGTTCGACGTCACCGCGAGGCTGCGTGTGACGCTGGCGCCTGGCGAGGAGATACCCGAGTTGAGCGAGACGGCCTTGTCGGCGGTGCCCGGCGCGCCCGGCACCGGTCTGCTGCTGCTTGCGTTCCAATCCAAAGAATCCGGCTTTCGGTTCCTGCACGACCGAAACTGGAAAGTCATGGTCGACCGTCACGATGTCACGATCCTGCGGCTGGTCGAACGCGGCGAACTGATCGCGCAGTGCAATATTTCGAGGATGCCGGACGGCGCTCCCGACAAACAACTGACCGTCGGTTCGTTCCAGGCGGATATTCGCCGCGTGCTCGATAAGAACTTCGGCCAGTTCGTCGATGCGTCGGAGGCGAAGAGCGAGCAAGGCGTACGCATTCTGCGGACCATTGTCGCGGGCGTCGCCGCGGATCTCCCGATCCAGTGGAACTACTATCACCTGACGGACTCCCAGGGCCATCAGGCGTCGCTCGTGTTCACGATGGATGCGAAGCTGGTCGAGCGATTCGGCGCCACGGATCAGGCATTGATCGCGTCATTCGACTTTACGTCGCCGAACGGCAAAGCTCCTGCGACTCCGACGAACAAGACGGCGGCGGGCAAAACGGCGACGAGCGGCCCAACCCGCTAGGAAGGGCCGCTGTCACCGAAGTCCACTGCCAGCGAAGTACTCCCGGTGCCACGTCGTACTACATGTACTCCTGGTGTACTGGTTTGATGATGACCTCCGGGACGTGGGCCCGGGGGGGCAGGCAGGCAATGGCCAGGGCCAGTTGCCCGACGTCCGCGGGCTGAAGCATCGCGGCCTTGTGTTCCTCGCTGACCGGATTCGGTCGGTGTTCCAGAATGGGCGTGTTGACTTCACCCGGGTAGATGGTGGTGATGCGGATGCCCAGCCGCGCGTTCTCGTTGGCGACGGCGATTCCCAGGGCAGCCACGGCGAACTTCGACGCGCTGTACGCCACGCCACCGAGGGCCGTAGCGCGCTTTCCCGAGATGGAGGACACGTTGATGATGATGCCGTCTTGCCGCTGTTGCATCTGGGGAAGTACCTCCCGCATGCAGTAGTACGCCCCCGACGCATTAACCCCCATGACATACGACCACTGTTCGGGCGTCATTTCCGACATCTTGCGCGTCTTGATGTTGACACCGGCCGAGTTCACCATGATATCGATCGGCCCCAGCTCTTTCGCGAGCCACGTAAACAGCCGACCGACGTCCGCCACATCCGCGACATCGCAGGCTCGGCACAGCATGGCCGGCTGTCCGGTCCAGGTGGCGGCCGCTTGGCGCAGAACCTCGTCCCGTCGGCCGGTGATGGCAACCCGGGCGCCCGCTGCCGCAAAGGCATGAGCGATTCCCCAGCCAATGCCCGTCCCTCCACCGGTTACCACTGCCGTCTTGCCCGTCAAGTTCATAGCATGATCTCGAATCGGAAAGTGTCAGCCACGCGAAGCCAAGTGCTCCGCCACCTGTTGTGAGGTTACAATGTGCAGGGTGCCGGCGGCGAGCACAAGCCGGCCCCCGGGAATGGTGTCACGGCTGATCGGTCCCTGAACGAGTACTGCTTTGCGGGGTGAGCATGTCCAGCGTGGTTGCGCCGATCGATGCCAGCGTCGAAATCGTGACGCCCGAGAACATCGCGTTCCGCTACCAGGTCGCCGGTCCCTTCCGGCGTCTGCCCGCGTTTCTGCTCGATCTGCTCATTCGCAATGCGCTCATGCTGGCGATCGCGGTTTTCGGCATGCTGTTTGGTGTGCTGGTGGGGGGACTTGCTCCCGCGGGGATTCTGATCTCGTACTTTCTGATTGAGTGGTTCTATGGTGGTGTGCTCGAGACGTGGATGAACGGCCAGACGCCGGGCAAATTCGTCATGGGCATCCGGGTATTGACGATCGACGGCCAGCCGATCACGCCGATCCAGGCGGTGCTGCGGAACATCCTGCGGTTCGTGGACATGATGCCGCTGCTCTCGCTGCAGATCTTTAACCCCGAGGTCCCGGTCTACATGATCCCGACGTTCGGGTTCTGCCTGCTTTCAGCGGCGCTATCGCCGCGTTTCCAGCGACTGGGGGACATCGTCTGCGGGACGATTGTCGTCATCGAGGAGCGGCGTTGGTTGAGCGGCGTGGCTAAGCTGGAAGATCCTCGGGTGAGCCAATTGGCCAGCTACATCCCGCTCGATTTCCGCATCAGCCGATCGCTGGCCCGTGCGCTGGCGGCCTATGTCGATCGGCGCCGCTTCTTTACGCAGGCTCGCCGCCGGGAGGTAGCTCGGCACCTGGCCGAGCCGTTGCTAGAGCGGTTCGGTTTTCCGCGCGACACGAGCTACGACTTGCTCCTGTGTGCCCTGTACTATCGTGCGTTTATCGCCGACCGTGTGGATGACACGGCGCCACCGCTGGCGCTGCCCGAAGCGGCTTCCGGACCTTCCCCCTTTCGGGTGCCGGCTGCACCGCCTTCGACGGTCCCGGCGGCGCCAGCCGTCCCGGTGGAGATTTTGCCGTGAAAGTCTCGGAACTGCTGCAACAACGCCGCAAGAACTGGCAGGAACTGGAGATCCTCTGCGAAAAGGCGGCCGCTCGTTCCCGATCCCGCTTCCGCCGGGCTCGCGCGCCCGAGTCCGGCCCCGGGAATCCGGCTGCCGATCCGACTGCCCATGCAGATAACCGCCTGCACGCCGATGGGCTCACGCGTCTGGCGACGCTGTATCGATCTGCGTGTGCCGACCTGGCACTGGCCGATGCTTACCAATTGCCGCCCAGCACCGTCGATTACCTGCACCGCCTCGTCGGCCGCGCGCATAATCAGCTGTATCGCAGCCGCCAGTTCAACCTGGCGTCGTGGTCCCACCTGCTGCTGTACGAAGCGCCGCAGCGCATTTTCGCCGACCGGTGTATCCAGGTCGCATTCTGTACTTTCTGGGGCGTATTCATCCTGTCGGCCCTGCTGGCTTTCAACAAGGAATTATGGCCCAGCTATGCCCAACAGGTGATGGGGCAGGACATGATCGACACGCTGGAAACCAATTTCAAGGATCCGATCAATGGCCGCGACGTGGCAGCGAACTACGCTATGGCCGGGTTCTACATATATCACAACACGGGAATCGGATTGAAATGCTTCTCGTTCGGACTGGCCGTTGTTCCCGGGATCTTTATCTGCATCTTCAACGCGGCAGTGTTGGGTGCGTCGTTCGGTTATATGGCTCGACCCGACGTGCCCGAGGGAACCAATTTCTTCCATTTTGTGACAGCCCACGGCCCCTTCGAACTCACCGCGATTGTGCTCGCCGCAGGCTCCGGCTTGCGGTTAGGGTTTTCCTGGATCTTCACCGAAGGCTATTCGCGGTCGGCGTCACTGCGCCGAGCCGGCGAATACTGCATGCCCATGATCGGTGCGATGATGGTGCTGTTCTTTCTCGCGGCCATGATCGAAGGATTCCTTTCCCCTTCTTCGGCACCCTACTGGCTCAAAGCGGCCGTCGCCATCCTGTCCAGCGGCTTGCTGACGTTCTACTTCGTGGTGCTGGGGTATCCTCGCCAGCGCCGGGAACTTCTCTGATCCCGTAGGGGCTCCGGCGACCGAGCCGCCGACCCGCGGCCGGGGCGGTGAAGCCCGGGGAATGAATGTGCCATGCAACTCGATCGCACCCTGATATCGATTCGCGAGCGGAGCCTGCTCGAAACGCTGGACCTCTCGCTGCACACGGTCCGGCGTTATTTCTCGCCGCTGGCGATCACGTTCTGCCTCGCCGCGCTGCCGCTCTTCGTCGTCAATCATTTCCTGCTGGGCTGGATCTTGGATGTCGAGTATCGCGACACCTATTTTTATTCGGAAGAAGGAGGCGCCATTGCCCGCTACGTGTGGGACATGAGTCTGCTGGTGATTCTCGAAGCTCCCCTGGCTTCCATTTTCGCGACCAAATTCCTGGGCGACGCCGTCTTTGTCGAGCGTCCGCGGATTCGGCGCGTTGCCGAGGATGTCGCGCGCCGAGCGGGCCCCCTCGCCTGGTGCCAACTGCTGGTGCGCGGCATTCTCCCGGCCTGGCTGTTCCTGGCGATCGTCCCGCGCGATTCGGAATTCAGCGTAGGGATCGAGTTCCTGCTGCTGGGTTCGCTGGCCGGCTACAGTTGCCTTCTGCGGGGCTTCCGACCCTACGTCAACGAGATTATCCTGCTCGAACAGAATCCGTTGGTCGCCCGCTCGAACCGGGCTCTCACGATCGGCAAGCGGAGCCACTATCTGCACACGCCGAGCAGCGGCGATCTGTTCGCCCGCTGGTGCGGTACCGCGGCGATCGCCGTCATGCTCACCGGTACCGTGTTCGGCGCGTTCCTGTTCGTTTCCGGCGTGTTCTTCAATCGCTGGCAGCCGGGCCCGATCATGCTGGTCGTCTCGTACCCGCTCAGCCTTTGGATTGTGGCCGGATTCATGACCGTCACACGTTTTCTCAACTACCTTGACCTCCGCATCCGTCACGAGGGTTGGGAGGTGGAATTGTTGCTGCGTGCGGAGGCCCATCGCATGGCGAGTCGTCCGGCATGAGTTGCTGCCCCCCCCTGCCCTTACGGCCCCATTGCGGTGCCGCGGTCTTGCTCGCCTGCTGGGGAGTGATTGCCGCCCCAGCCGCAGACACGAGTCCCGCGGCTTCCACCGCCACGGCCCCGTCTGGCGATGCAATGCCATCCGCCGCGGCCCAGCCCCCATCGGCCGCGACGGGAGTTGCGGACGAAGCCGGGCGCCGGGCTCTCCGCGAGTCGGCCGAGTTTCCGTGGTACGACGCCGAACGGGACGAGCTGCGCCGGATCGAGGTGAAACCGCCCAGCGACGTCGCGGCTCGTCGTTCAAGATGGGAACCGCCCAATATAGCCTGGTCGTGGCCCGATTGGCTCTCGGCCCTGCTCTCGGCGCTCGGCTGGGTGCTGCTCACTTGCCTGGCGGTGCTGCTCGTGTACCTGCTCATTCGAGCCTTTCTGTCGACCGGCTGGGTGGGGGACGCGGCCTCGGACTCCGACGACGGATCAACGACGGGGGATGCCGATCGGATCGAGGCGTTGCCGTTCCATTTTCAGGTCGCCCAGGGAGATCTGCTCACTCGGGCCCGCCAGCTTTACGAAGCGGGAGATTTCAGCCAGGCGATCATCTACTTGTACGGCTATCAGCTGATCCAGCTCGATCGACATCAGCTGATCCGGCTGACGAAAGGCAAGACCAACCGGCAGTACCTGCGCGAGCTGCGCCGGCGGCGGGAGCTATCGGAACTGCTGAGAGGCTCCGTCGCGCTGTTTGAAGAGGTGTTCTTCGGACACCATCGGTTGGATCAGCGGCGGTTCGAGACTTGCTGGAGCAGACTGGACGAATTCCACCAACATCTGGGCCAGGTAGCAACGTGAGACGAGTCTTGATCTTGTTCGGTCTGCTGCTGGCGGGTTGCTCCGCTACGGAAATCGACGCGACGTACGGTCGGCGCCGGGGCAGCCCTGGCATGGAGAGTGTGAACGGCACGGCCGTGCTGGCTCACCTGTTCGAGCAGGCGGGGTTCCGCGTCATGACGTGGCGGCGGTTGTCGCCGAAGTTATACGAGTTCCAGACGATCGTCTGGTTCCCCGACAGTTTCCAGCCGCCAACCGACGAGCAGCGGTGGTTCCTGGAGCGCTGGCTGGGTGAGGAGCCGGGTCGCACGTTGGTGTATGTGGGGCGGGACTACGATGCGACGATGGACTACTGGCAGAAAGTTCAACCCACGACGCCGCCGGCACAAGTCCAGGAGGTAGCGCGGCGCTTGGCGCTCGCTCAGGCCAGGTTTGACAACCGTCGCGCGGCCATGCCCAAACTGGAAACGAACAACTGGTTCCGCGTGCGGCGTGATGCGGTACGCCGGGACCCGCGCCAGTTTACGGGCGCCTGGGCGACGGGGCTTGACGGCAGCCGAGCCGAGATCCGATTGAACGGACGGCTCGAGATTCCGCCGCGGGCGTCGGCGGAGGACGAGGTTCTGGAGGGTTTAATTGGACGTGCTCTCCACGAGCGATTGTTGGCGTCCGAAGGGGACACGGTGGTCGGGCGGGTCACGTGGGAAGACGCTCCCGAAAGCCAGCTGATTTTCGTGGCCAATGGCTCATTCCTGCTGAATCTGCCGTTAGTGAACCGCGAACATCGCCGGCTCGCCCGGAGGCTGATCGAGTCGTGTGGGCCGCCGGGCAAGGTGGCTTTCATCGAGAGCGAAGAGGACGGTCCGCCGGTGTATGAAAGGGAACCGGGTGCGACGGCTCCCACGGGCTTCGAGGCCTTTACCGTGTGGCCGCTGGGTGTCATTCTGGTGCACCTGACGGCGCTGGGCATCCTGGCGTGTGTCGCCTACTTCCCCATCTTCGGTCGGCCGCGCGAATTACCCGCCGCAGCTACGGCGGATTTCGGAAAGCATATCGAGGCCTTGGGAAAGCTGTTGGAACAGACGGGCGACACAGCGTACGCGCGGCGGCGCATTCAGATCTACTACGAACAAGTGCGGCGTGATTCCGCGGCCCTGGATCGCCCCCCGCACCCAGTACCGGCTCCCCCGCTGGATCCTGGCACCCGGCCAGGGTAAGAGGAAGCAACGCGGTGAGATCCGCTGAACGACGAGGCATTGCATGAGTACATCCCCTGGCTCTTCCCTCCCGGTGTCGGCCCACGACATCGAGTTTGCCTGCGCCACGTGCACCCGGGTGCTGAGGGTGCCGGCGCACGTCGTGGGCCGTCAGGCGAAGTGCCCCCAGTGCGGTGCCATTCAGGTGGTTCCCGGTCCCGGCGCATCTGTCGCGCCTGCCTTGCCGGTGGCAACGGCGTTCCCCCAGCCGGGGAGCATTCCGGCGCAGCCGCCGGCCCCCCCCGTCGCCGTGCCGCCCGCCGCGCCGGTGTCGGGAGCGGCCTGGCCACTGGCCAACAGTGGCCAGGCGTCAGGGTCGACTGCCCCGCCGGGTTCCGCGACCGTCGCCGCCAGTCCCGCTCCGACCGGCTTTACCCCCTCCGCCGGATACGCCGCTGCGCCTTCGAAGATTCCCGCCACCATGTCGCTTCGCGAAAGCTTGCGGGACGACACGCGGGTCCACGCCGGCACGGAAACGCGCACGCGGCAGGTTTTCGAGAAGATCACCGAGGAAATCGGCAAAATCTACGTGGGCCAGGACGAATTGGTGCTGGGCACGCTGGTGGCGCTGTTTTCGAGTGGGCACGTGTTGATCGAGAGCGTCCCTGGCCTGGGAAAGACGCTGTTTGTGCGCACTCTGGGGCGCGTACTGGGCTGCCAGTTCAGCCGTATCCAGTTCACGGCGGACCTGATGCCTTCGGACATCACGGGTGCTCCGATTTTCGACATGAAGACCCAGGAGTTTCGGTTCCGGCCCGGACCGGTCTTCACGCAGTTCCTGCTCGCAGATGAAATCAACCGTTCGCCGGCCAAGACTCACGCCGCGCTGCTCGAGATCATGCAGGAGTACCGCGTGACCGTCGACGGCAAGAGCCATGCCCTGGAACGTCCTTTCCTCGTCCTGGCGACGCAGAATCCCATCGAGTCGGAAGGGACCTACAATCTGCCGGAAGCGCAGCTGGATCGGTTCATGTTCAAGCTGTCCGCCGACTATCCGCAGGAGCAGGAAGAGTCGCAGATCCTCAAGCTGCACAGCACGCAGGCCGACATCAACGATCGGCTGGAACATGACCTGACCACGGTGACCTCGCCGCAGGAGATCATCGAGATCACTCGGCAGAACGCGACCGTCCGCGTCGATGACCGGCTGTTCGACTACATCAACAAGATCGTGCGGCTCACACGCCAGTGGCCGCAATTTCATCTGGGTGCTTCACCGCGGGCGGGAATCGCGCTGGTCCAGGGCGCACGGACGCTGGCCGCGTTTGCCGGACGCGATTTCGCCGTTCCCGATGATGTGGTCCAGATCGTGTTGCCGGCCCTGCGCCACCGCGTGATCCTGACGGCCGAGGCAGAAGTGGAAGGGCACAACGTGGACGAGCTCCTGACCGAGGTGGTGCGGAGCGTCGAAGTGCCTCGGCTGTGATGCGGCAGCGGTCGAGTGAGCACGGGCGGTTGCGCCAAGCCGTCCGTGGGCGTTGAGCGGGGCGGCGAGGGACTCCGGGGGAGCGCAACGATGCCGACGGAACCTATTCCAGATCCTCGGGTACCTCTGGCGGCCGAACGTACGTTGCTGGCCTGGGTGCGCACCGCGTTGGCGATGATGGGATTCGGTTTCGTCGTGGCCCGATTCGGTCTGTTTCTGCGGGAGATGGCGGCGACGTCGGGCGGTGCGCCGCAGCCCCCCCATCTCGGCCTGTCGCTGTGGATGGGCACGGGGCTCGTAGTACTGGGCGCCGTCACCGCGGTGTTGGCGGCGGCGCGTCATCTGCGTTTCATCGAGCAGCTGCAACGGGGTGAGTCCTACGTTCCCAGCCGCTGGTCCATGGGAGTCATCGTGGCCGGCGTCATCGCCCTGATCGGCGTCCTGATGACCGGCTACCTGCTGCTCATGAACCATTCGTAGCACAAAGCCACGACAATCCGGCTCCGCGCCCCCCCACGCGTTCTCCCGCAGCGGCTGGTGTGGCACTGGCTCCGCCAGTGTCTTCAGCCGGGAGGGGCTGGCCCGCGAGGTGAGCACTGGCGGCGTGGTGTGGCACTGGCTCCGCCCGTGTCTTCAGCTGGGAGGGGCGGGCCCGCGAGGTGAGCACTGGCGGAGCCAGTGCCACCCACGTCCGGCGGGGCCAGTGCCACACACGTCCGGCGGAGCCCGTGCCACACACCTCCGGCGGAGCCAGTGCCACACACGTCCGGCGGAGCCAGTGCCACACACGTCCGGCGGAGCCAGTGCC
>JBFWYF010000120.1:0-11922 GCA_050186685.1 Pirellulaceae bacterium | reverse complement strand
GTGCGGATGCCGTGAGTGAAAGCTGGATCGCTGCCTCCCCAATCGCCATGAAAAGCGCGATGGATGTTGTAAGGGCGAATGTCGGCGATTGCCACGACCTGCAGGTAAGCCGGGTTCATGGCCCCGATCAAGACGTTACCTTCGTCGCCGGTGCCAATTACGCCGACACGAATGGGATCGCCCACTTTCTCGTACTGGAAATAGGCGGCCCCCAGCCCACCGGTGGTGAGTGCGCCCGCGCCGAGCACATTGGCCAATAGGAAGTCTCGCCGTGTCACCGACACGGCTTCGTAATAGTTGTCCTTGCCAACTTCGCGTTCTTCGGCGGTGAGGGACTTCATGACGGCGTTCCTTGTCTGCGTCGCGCTTCCGGAGAGGGCCGCGACGCGGAGGCTGAGCGAGGTTCAGTAGACAATGAGTTCCGCGATCCCGAGCGATTGCGGAGGGCATCGACGACAGAGTCGAAACCGGCATAACGGCCGGCTCCTGCAGCAGCGACCACCAGCAGTGCGACGCCTTCGATGACCTGCGGCCACGTGGCGATCGCACCGGGGGTGACGGGCCACTGCGAGATGGCGACGGAAAACAGAAACAGGGCTCCGATGATCGCCGCGGGGCCGGTCAGCAGTCCCATCACCAGCAGGACGCCCAGCACTGCGTCGAACCAGGGAATAATTGCGTCGATCGTGTCGGAATCCAGAGCCCGCCGCGCGGGTTTCGGCAGCATCACCGTGCCGGCGGCACGCTGTTCGGATGTGGCGATCGCATTCAAGTCGCGACTGAGTCCTCGCCACATGTTGTCGATTGGGCCGACTAACCCCGGCTTCTTGCCTCGGATTTCCTCCTCGATGCGATCGTTCTGAGCTCGCAACGAGGCCACCTCCAGCCGCTGTTGGTCCCGCGCATATTCATCGCGCCGCTTCAAGTTGCCGCGGTACTCGCGAATGTCGTCCGCCTTGGCCGCGAGGTATTCCTTGTATTGATCCTCGTACCCCTCGCGGATCTGCTTCGCTCGCTGCCGCTGAGCGTCGTCAAACCCGTAGTGCTGTTCGACTTGGGCCTGGAACTGATCCCATTGAGACAGCGTGCCCTGGAAGTTGAGTCGTGCGAGTCCGTCGCGGTCCCAGACCAGGTTATAGAACGGAGTGGCGAACGGGCCTTTGGCATTGGCGAAGAATCCGCCCGAAAACGGTTTGGGGTCTCGTAGCTTGTTGACACCCTCGCGGAAAAAATGCATGCCGATAAGGACGCGCAGGGCCACTAACGCGACGACCAGGCCAAGGCCAAATTGGTTCTTTTGCACGATTGATTCTTCGCCATGAGCCGGGAATGATTGCTGAATGACATTATGGGCCAAGTCACCCTATTCGCCAACCCGCCGCGGCGGCAAAAATCAGGCGCCGACCGCGCGGAGCCAATGTCGTTATCCCCTGTTTTTTCCGCCGCTTACCGGGCGGTACACGCGCCGCCGTGCCCGATTGTCACCTCCCAGCGGTTGCGGTATTCTGCCCCGGCTCAGCCGGAGAAAACTCCACCGTTTCGGCCCAGCTGAAATCGTCGATCGCGTCCACGAGGTGTGGACCGGGCGTTCCAGGACCAGCGCTCCCGCGCAGTAACAGGAGACGATCGCATGCCGTACACCTTGCCCGCTCTACCCTACGCCTTCAACGCGTTGGAACCCCACATCGATGCCCGCACCATGGAGATCCACCATGGCAAGCATCATCAGGCTTACATCAACAACGTCAATGCGGCGCTGGAAGGGACTCAGCTGGCGGATCAGCCCGTGGAAAAGCTGATCGCGGGACTCAGCATGGTCCCCGAAGACAAGCGGACGGCCGTGCGGAACAACGGGGGAGGCCATGCCAACCACTCGTTGTTCTGGACGGTGATGAAGCCGGCGGGTGGGGGACAGCCGACCGGCGCGCTGGCTCAGGCCATCACCAGCGACCTGGGGGGATTTGATGCCTTCAAGGATGCGTTCAGCAAGGCGGCCACGACCCGGTTCGGCAGCGGCTGGGCCTGGCTGTACGTCAAGGGTGACGGCAAGCTGGCCGTCGGTTCGACGGCCAATCAGGACAGTCCGCTGATGGGACAGGCCATTGCCGGAATCGAAGGCACGCCCGTGCTCGGGCTCGATGTCTGGGAGCATGCGTATTACCTGCACTACCAGAACCGGCGGCCCGATTACATTTCTGCCTTCTGGAATGTAATCCATTGGGAAGAGGTCGCCCGCCGGTACGCTGCGGCGAAGGGCTCGTAGCGTCCTGGGGAACCGTCTGGAGATCGCCCGAGATGCTGCAATTGGGCAAGTTCTCGATCGGGGTCGGGGATCGATTTGCGCGTCAAGCGCGGGCTCAGCTGCGCGCTTGCCAGTTGATGCTCGAGGAAGGCATCGAGGTGATTCCGGTCTGGAACAAGTCCAATCGGGAGCACGCGCTGATTGGCTCCGAGCCGTCGTCAGTGGTGGCGGCGGCTCGGGCGGCGGTCGAGGCACTCGCCTGGTCGCATCCCTGGCATGTCGACGCGGACCACATCCGGCTCGAGACGGTCGATCGTTTTCTGGCCCACGCGGATTTCTTCACCATCGATGTGGCCGATACGATCGGGCAACCGGCGGCGGCGACCCACATCGAGGCTTTTGTTGGACGCCATCCGGAACTCGTGGGTACCTTGCATGTTCCGGGCATCGACCGCCCTCTGACGACGACCCGCGAGGATATCGCCCGTATCGCGGGGCGCTACCTGGAGGCGACCCGCGAAGCGGGCGTGATCTATCGGTATCTGGTCGAGCGCAAGGGAGAGGCCGCGTTCATCGCCGAAGTATCGATGGACGAAACCGATGTCCCCCAAACGCCCCCCGAACTGCTCGTAATTCTCGCGGCGCTCGCCGACGAGCAGATCCGATTGCAGACGATCGCACCCAAGTTCAGCGGTCGCTTCAACAAAGGGGTAGACTACGTGGGCGATCTGGCCCGATTCGAGCGCGAGTTTCACGACGATCTGGCGGTGGTGGCTCATGCCCGGAACACCTACGGTCTGCCCGCCAATTTGAAATTGAGCATTCATTCGGGCAGCGACAAGTTTTCTCTCTATCCGGTCATGCGGAGGCAGCTCGCGAAATTCCGGGCCGGTATTCATCTCAAGACGGCAGGAACCACGTGGCTTGAAGAACTGATCGGGTTGTCGGAAGCGGGAGGCGAAGGACTGGCGCTGGTGCAGGATGTTTACGACGAGGCACTGAAGCGGCTCGACGAACTGTGTGCGCCCTACGCGGCTGTGATCGACATTCGGCGTGACCGGCTGCCGACCGCAAGCGAGGTGCGGCAGTGGACGGGGGAGGAACTGGTGGCCGTCCTGCAACACGACCCGGCGAATCCGCGCTTCAACAGCAGCGTGCGCCAATTGCTCCACGTGGCGTTCAAGCTCGCCGCGCTGCAGGGGGCACGTTACCTGGGCCTGCTGGACCGATACGAATCGATCATTGCCGGGCATGTGACCGACAATCTATACCGGCGTCATCTGCGCCCCTTGCTCGTGGGCTGAATCGTGCGCAAGGCCTGCCCAGGCGGCAGACGCTGGAGAGGGCCGACAGGGAGTGCCGATGCTGAAATCCGCAGTCACCATTTCGCTTGTCGACGAGGCGCGCGCTGGGCCGTTTGTCTACCACGGAGGTTTGGCCGACGGGTTCCATCGCGCGGCGCTTGCCGGGTTTGATGCGGTCGAAATCTTTCCACCGAGCGCTGAGGAGCTCGATTTGGCGGCAGTCCGGGATCTCGTCCAGCGGCACGGACTAGGGGTCGCCGCCGTGGGGACGGGGGCGGGGTGGCTGCGGTGGAAACTGCGGCTGACGGATCCGGCGGAGGACGTGCGGCGACGCGCGGAGGATTTTATCGCGGCGCTTATCCGTGTGGCCGCGCAGCTCGGCGCGCCCGCCATCCTGGGATCGATGCAGGGACGCTGGGAGGGAACTGTATCGCGAGCCCAGGCGCTCGACTGGCTCGCCGGTTCACTCGACCGCCTGGGGGCCGTAGCCGAGAAGTGCGGGGGAGGCCTGCTGTACGAGTTCCTTAATCGGTACGAGAGCAACCTCTGCCAGACCGTGGACGAATCGCTGGCGTGGATGGACTCGCTCCCAGTCCGGCCGGTGCGGCTGCTGTGCGACCTGTTTCATATGAACATCGAAGAAGCCGATGTGGCGGCCGCCTTGCGACGCGGTGGTACGCGCGTGGGACATATCCACTTCGCCGATTCGAATCGCCGCGCGATGGGCTTCGGGCACACCGATCTGGGCTCGATCGGCTCGGCACTGTGGGACATGCGGTACGACGGTTACTTATCCGCCGAGATCTTCCCGCTGCCGGATGCCGATGCGGCCGCCCGGCAAACCATGGCCAGCTTTCGTCAGGTGCAATCATGTTGAAGACCGCGTTGCTTCATCCCGAGATCCTGCGCGTGGTAGCGCGTTGTGGTCATCATGCGCGGATTTTGATCGCGGATGGCAACTACCCGGTTTCCACTAAGAAAGGGCCGCGCGCGAAGGTAGTCTGCCTGCAACTGACGCCTGGCGTTCCAACTGTGGCGCAGGTCCTGGAAACGTTGTTGGCGACGGTTCCCATCGACGGCGTTCACACGATGGGCATCGATCCGTCGGATCCGTATGCGCAGGCCGGCGATCCACCGGTGTGGAAGACCTATCAGCAGATTCTCGCCGCCGCCGGCATGAAGGTGGAGTTGAAATCGATTCTGAAGTGGGACTTCTACCAGGCGGTCGAATCGACCGATCATGTCTTGACCGTGCAGACGGCCGACCAGGCGCTCTGGGCGAACGTATTGCTCACCGTCGGCTGCCGCACGGCTTGATCCTGGGTCGCACCCTGGTAAGTTTCGTATCCGGTAAGCGGAGACGAAGTGGCGGTGGTGACACGAGGGTGACAGGCAGAGACGACAATGAAACTATTTGATCTCACGGGCGAAGTGGCGGTGGTCATCGGCGGAACCGGCGCCTTGGGCGGCGCTGTCGCCGACGGTCTGGCGTTGGCCGGAGCGCGCGTTGCGGTTCTCGGACGCAATGCCGAACGCGGAAACGAACGGGTGCAGGCGATCCAGCAGGGGGGCGGCATTGCGATCTTCGTGGCTGCGAACGCCAGCGAAGCAGCTGACTTGAAGGCAGCGCACCAGGCGGTCGAGAAAATGCTCGGCCCGCCAGGAATCTTGATCAATGCGGCGGGCGGCAATGACCCGCGCGTTACGGTCACCGCCGAGCGCAAGTTCGAAGCGATCACCGCCGAGGACTGGCGTGCGAACTTCGATTTGAATCTCGTAGGCAGCGTCGTCCTGCCCTGCCAGGAGTTCGGGCCAGCGATGGCGTCGCGCGGCAAGGGGAGCATTGTGAACATCGCGAGCGTCTCCGGGCACCTGCCCCTGTCCCGCGTTGTGGCCTATTCGGCGGCCAAGGCCGCTGTGCTGAACCTCACGCGGTTTCTCGCCCGCGAATGGGCTCCGCAGGGAGTGCGCGTCAATTCCATTACGCCTGGATTTTTTCCCGCGGAGCAGAATCGCAAGCTCCTGTTCCAGGATGACGGAACCCCCACCGAGCGCACCAAGGCCATCTGGGGGCACACTCCGATGGGGCGCTTCGGCAAACCGTCCGAGCTGGTCGGTGCCGCGGTGTTCCTGGCCAGCCATGCTGCCGCCAGCTTCGTCACGGGCACCGACATCTGTGTGGACGGCGGGTTCCTGTGCCAGACCATCTGAGCGGCGGGATCTATTGGCGCCGTGCTCGAGTCGACCATAAACTGACTGACGGTCCGGACTTGAATCGCTTATCTGCGGAGAATTCGAGATGCAGACGGTGGATCCATTGGAACGTTTGATGCTGGAGAAGGGGATTCGCGAAAAGAACTTTCCGACTTGGAAGCAGTCCTTCACGACGGATATGCGCTACGAGCAGCTCCACGACGATCACACGGCGTGGCGGGCCGTAACGGGCGTGCTCTTATTCATCATCGGCGTGGGCCTGTCCTTGGCGGTGATTACGGTCCTGTTGTGCGGCTGACGGCGCGCGTCGACCGGCCGATGCGGTATTCATTGGGCGCGCGTGGGCGAGCTCTGCGGGCAGCGGGACGGAGGCAGCGGGAGTCGGGAGATGGGTGCGCAGGACGCGGGGGACGATTTGGGTCTGGAGCGATTCCAGACGCCAGCGGACGATGAGGGCCTGTCGCTGGAGGAATTGAGTACCGCGTATGCCGAGCTGCTGAACCGGGGCGCGTGTCCGTACGAGGAGGACTTGCCGGTCGCCGCCGGGGAGTCCGAGGAATCGCTGGCCGAGGACGGGGCGGAAAACTGGCCGGACCTGCCCGCGGACGACGGGTGCGATTTGTCGCCGAAGAGCATTCTGGAAGCCATGCTGTTTGTGGGGGACTCCCATAACCGCCCTTTGACCAGCCGCCGGGTGGCTTCCCTGATGAGGGGAGTGCGGCCGCAGGAAATTGACGAGCTAGTCTTGGAATTGAATGCGGAGTATGCCCACGAGGGGCGGCCTTACACGATTGCCTCGGTCGACGCAGGGTACGTGATGCAGCTGAGTGCCGAACTGCACGGGCTGCGCGACGTGTACTATGGACGGGTCCGGGAAGCACGGCTCAGCCAGCCGGCCATCGATGTGCTGGCCATCGTGGCTTACCGGCAGCCTATTGCCCGACAGCAGCTGGATGAGATCCGCGGCAAGCCGAGCGGCAGCATTCTGACGCAGCTGGTGCGCCGGGGGCTGGTACACCTGGATCGAGCGGACGGAAGTTCGCGAGCGACCCATTATCGGACCACGGACCGCTTCTTACAGCTGTTCGGCATGGCGAGCCTGGCGGAGTTGCCGCAAGGCCAGGAGGGCATGCCTGGCGACGACGGCTGAGTTCGCTCACCGCTTCCCTGCGGCTTTCCAGTCCCCTTAGAATGGCGAACACCATGGCTGTGCCTTCGTGTATCGACTCGTTGCGTCTAGCTGCTCCGGCGCTGCTCCCTTCGTTGTTGCTGTGTGACTTCGGCAATCTGGAACGGGAAGTGGGGCGACTGCGGGAGGCCGGCCTGCGTGGGTTGCATCTGGATGTCATGGATGGCCAGTTCGTGCCGAACTTGACGTACGGTTTGCCCATCGTCGAGGCATTGCGGCGGCTGACCGACATGCCGCTGGACGTGCACCTGATGATTGCCCAGCCGCAACGGTATGTGAGCCAGTTTGCGGACGCGGGTGCGGACGTGCTGACGGTGCACATCGAAGCGGTGAACGATCCGGTGGCGGTGCTGGACGCGATTCGGGAGCGGGGGTTGGCGGCCGGCATTGCGATCAATCCCGATACACCCTGGGAGTTGCTGAGCGCCTGCGTCGGACATTGCGATCTGGTGCTGGTGATGAGCGTGCCCGCCGGGTTTGGCGGCCAGCGATTCCGGCCCGACGCGCTCGCTCGTCTGCAGCGGGCGCGGGAGCAGTTTGGTCCGCAGGTGGTGCTGGAAGTCGACGGGGGAGTGAATGCCGATACGATCGGCGACTGTGTTGCAGCGGGCGCTCAATGGCTCGTGGTGGGATCGGCGATCTTTCGGGCTCCGCGGTATGATGAAGCGGTGCGGGCGCTGGAAGCCCGCTGGAAACGTAGGGGCACCGATGTGTCGGGGTGATGCGAGCGGAAGCGGGTGACCGGTCGGAACTCAGTGGCAGGTGTGGGCCGCGCGGCGGTTCGGCGGGAGTCGGGTAATGGGGAAACTGGACGAGGAACGGTCGACCGCGGCACAGGCGTGGGGAACCGCCAACAGCATGAGTAAACGTCAGAAGCGCGGCGTGCCGGAGGGTTTGTGGCTGCGGTGTCCGGGCTGCAATAACGCGATCTTCCGGCCCGAAGCCGAAAAACGGCTGAATGTCTGTCCGCAATGCGACTTCCACTATTACGTCTCCGCTCGCGAGCGGCTCGCCCAGCTGTTGGACGAGGGCACGTTTGAAGAGTGGGACGCGCAGTTGCGACCGGCCGATCCGCTGTCGTTCAAAGACAAGAAGCGATACAGCGAAAAACTGGTCGAGGAACAGCAGCGCACCGGATTGCTGGACGCGGCTTTGACCGGTACCGGGATGATCCGGGCTCGGCGCGTCGCCATCGGCGTGACGGATTCGACGTTCTTCATGGGCAGCATGGGCTCGGTCGTTGGCGAACGCCTCGCGCGGCTGGTGGAGGGAGCGACGGAGCAGCGGCTGCCGCTGATCATCGTCAGCGCTTCGGGAGGGGGGGCTCGGATGCACGAGGGCATCCTGTCGCTGATGCAGATGGCGAAGGTCTCGGCCGCGCTTGCCCGTTATGACCGCACCGGGGGGCTCTATATCTCGGTGTTGACGAACCCTACGATGGGAGGGGTAGCTGCGAGTTTCGCATCCCTGGGGGATGTGGTTTTCGCCGAACCGCGGGCCTTGATTGGATTCGCGGGTCCGCGCACGATCAAGGCTACGATCAAAATCGAACTGCCGAAAGGTTTCCAAACCAGCGAGTTCTTGCTGGAACACGGTTACATCGACCGGATCGTCCATCGGGCCAAATTGAAAAGCGAAATCGCGCGGACCATCGATTACTGCGGAAAATAATGGGATTCGTCGACAAACTCAAGACTCTGTTTCAGAGCTCCGCGCTGGATGTCGAGGCGCGCTTCGAGCTGTCTCCCCAGTCCGTGTCCGGGACGATGTCGTCGTTCTACCGAGCACGGGATCGCAGCACGGGCGAGATTGTCGGGCTCAAGCTGTGCGATCGCGAGAAGCTCGAGCAGTTCGAGTCCCGCTTCAAGGGACTCGGCAAGCCGACCGAGGGCGAAATCGCCGTGCGGATGAAACATCCGGCGATCGTGGAAACAAGGCAGCACGGAGTCACCACAAAGGGTCTCCGTTACCTGATCATGGAATTTCTAGACGGTCCGGGACTGCACTCGCTGATCCATGCCGAAGACACGCTGCTAGAAGGAAAACGCGTCGGGTTGATTCGGCAAATGGCCGAAGCGCTGGAGTACGTCCACAAGGCCGAGTTTATCCATCGGGACGTCTGCCCGCGCAATTTCATCTGTTCCCCGGATGGCGCGTCACTGAAGCTGATCGACTTTGGATTGACGGTCCCGGCCTCGCCGGACTTCATGAAGCCAGGCAATCGTACGGGGACACCCCTGTATCATGCGCCCGAGATCTCGCGGCGGCGCCCCACGGACGCACGCGTCGATATTTTTGCGCTGGGCGTCACCGCCTTCCAGATCTGCACCTACCAGCTCCCCTGGCCCACTTCGGAGCAGCCGGCCGTCTCGGCACTTGCCTATGATACGACTCCTCCACGTGATATCCTCGAGCTCCGGCCGAAGTTAAATCGGACCCTGGCTGCGGCCATTATGCAGTGCATGCGGCCCAATCCGGCGGATCGGCCTCAGACGATGGGCGATTTCCTGCGCCTGATCTTCCCCGTGCGGCGCGATGACGAATAGCTCTGCCATGTCGAATTGCGGGAAACCTGACGTGATGTGTTGCCGAGGCGTACGCGGCGCGACGACCGTCGAGTCGAACGCGCGCGAAGACATTCTGCGCGAGACCAGCCGGCTCCTGGCGCTCATCATCCGTTTCAACGACATCGAGGCCGAAGACGTCGCCAGCGCCGTGTTCACGGTCACGAGCGACCTGGACGCCGAGTTCCCCGCCTTGGCCGCGCGCCAGCTCGGCTGGCTCGACGTGCCCTTGCTCTGCAGCTATGAAATCGACGTGCCGGGATCACTACGCCGTTGCATCCGCGTGCTGATCATGTGGAACACGCCGAAACGCCAGCACCAGATCAAACACGTCTATATCAAAGAAGCGCAGCGTCTCCGGCCTGATCTGTGTAACCTGCCCCCCGTCGACCTCGACGAACTCGAACGCTGGATCCAGGAACACATGGCCGCCGCTCGCAAATAAAAAGGGCCGGCTGCGATCAGCCGGCCCTCGTCCATTTTCGCTATCTCTTCCGCAGCGATGGCGGATCGTCCGCGGCGAAGCCCATCAGGGCACCGAGTGGTCGCTCAGCGACAGGCGCCGCAGCCGCCACAGCCAACTCCACCACAGCCGTTTCCCCCGCCGCAGGGCACGCTGACCGGCACGCGGCAGACCACCGTCTTCGGCATCAGCCGGCACACCGGAACGTCCACTTCCTTCGTGACCGTGTACGGTACCCGGACCAGGAAGTTCTCGACGCGCGGCTCGGATACCATCCGGTAAGTCGTCACGTTGCGGACCCGCGTCCGTTGCTGAGGGACGCATACCGTGAAACGCACATCCCGCACTCGCTCCTCGGGCACGTACTCACAAACCTTCGACTTCTGTACCCGCACTTCCGGCCGGTAGACCGTCGTGGTGTACTCGAACGGCTCGTCCACCATCACGCTGCGCCAAACCTTGACCGGCACCTGCTCGGTGACGACGTTCGGCCGCCAAACACGATGCGTATGCTGCGCCACGACTTTGCCGCAACCCGCATCGTAACCGCCGCACCCGCCGCAGCCACCGCATGCCACCGCCGACCCGCAGCCGCCACAGCCACCGCAGCGGCGACCCAGGAGACGGCCGCCGCAGCCCGTGCCACAGTCGCCACAGCCGCTGGACACGGTGCCACAGCCCGCGTCACACACCACCTCCTCCCAGTGGCCCATGTCACGGCAGACGGTTCGCATCTCGTCCATCTGCACCTGACGGCATACCTTCCGCACGCCCTGACGCTTTTCCGGGTGAGGCACCTGGACCGTCACGTGATGTTCCACTTCCCGCCATACCGCTTTTTGAACGTGGTATTTCTCGGTCCGCACCCGCACCTCGGGAACCATGACCGTGTAGTTTTCCGTCACTTGCTGCGTCTCCGGCACGCACTTGTTGACGGTGATGGTCCGCTGCCGCGGTTCCGTACGGCACTCCGTCACGTGGATCGTCCGACGCTCCATGACCATCGTCGGTACCTGAATTGTCCGCTCCACCAACTCAAACGCTGGCGCGCACCCGCCCGCGCAGACCGAGCAGCCACATCCGGCCGCTTGTGCCTCTCCAGCCTGCCACGCCATCATGACGCCCACGACTGCTGTGATCAGATCACGCATGTGGATTACTCGACACATCTTCATTCCCTGGCTCCTTTGTCTCGTCAACCATGTTGCCACTCTGGTGCCCCCTCGCCGCACTCCACAAGCTGCATCCGCACCCAAGCGAGGGGCTTGCGTGACTGCAAATATAATCTGAATCGAGTGAATGAAAAGAATGGGTTGAGTTTTCTGATTGGCGTGAATGCGCAGTCTGCTGTGTCCGATATCCAGCAACCTGCAGCTGGGATGCGCGGAAGTCTCCGGCGGCGCCGCCGCTCTCGGCTGAGTCAGGCGAGGGCCGCTGCCAGGACGGAGGCTAACAGGCAGAATCCGGCGCAGCTAACGGTCAGCCAGGCCCGCAGCGCGGAACTGGCGGAAAAGCTGATCGCCGCGAAGACCATCGCGGCCACGGCCACCAGGACGGCCCCCCAGGGAAACAGGCCGCACAAGACCAGGGAGCAGACCGACAAGATCCACGATGCTCGGCCGACGAGCTGCAATGCAACATGAGGCGACGGGTACGGGGAACTGCTCCGGATACGTACCGGCTGCGGCGCCTGGCCCGGAATCTGCCTGTCGGCCGAAGCGAAGGGAGAACCTCGGCGGCGGGGACTGGTCAGGGTCGGTTCGCGGGCCGAAATGGGTACCGGGGCGGCGAGAGCCGGCGCGGAACCGGGCGGTGGACGGCGAACCGGCGGAATGTCGATAGGGCCTGCGTGGACGGCCAAGGCCTTCCCGCACCGCCAGCAGCGATTCACCGCTCCGAGCAATTCCTCGCCACAGTGGGCACACCGCACGGCCATTTGCGGCAGC
>JBFWYF010000119.1:0-11987 GCA_050186685.1 Pirellulaceae bacterium | reverse complement strand
TGCTCCGATGACCGGGTTGGTGCTGCGTGTACCCGCGTTGACCGACAAGGCACTGGAGAATCTGAAGGCCCATGCCACCCTCGAATCAATTGGCGTTTGGGAAGGGCAGATCACCGATATTGGCATTGAATCACTGACTACGTTGCCCAAACTCACAAAGATTGGGCTGCAGAATGCTGACGTCACTGACGCGGCGCTAAAGCAGATTGCGACGATTCAGCACTTGAACGACGTTAACCTTTTCCGGTGTGCGAAAGTCACCGACGAGGGGGTTGCGCATCTGGCTAACCGACTGTCGCTAGAAAGATTGTTTCTGAATAACAATCCGCAACTTACCAGCAAGATCGTTCAGTCGATCTCCCGTTTGCGCAATTTGAATCGCTTGGAGCTGGACACGGTCAAGCTATCGGCCAAGGATATTGCCGAATTAACTGCCCTCACAAAGCTGGAAACGCTTGGTTTGTCGGGTTCGGGGATCGGCGACGAAGGCGTGGAACAGCTTTCACGCATCAGGACGCTCAAGTCTCTAACGATTCAGGAAAACGGCGTCACGGATGCCGGGGTTCGTCACTTGGCGCGGCTCAAGGAACTGACGAGCATTGGCCTATCAACGAATCCGATCACTGACCAGGGCGTGGGGGAGCTCACGAGTCTCCCGAAACTGGAATCGGTTGGGTTGTCGTGGACGAAGCTCACGGATGACGGGCTAAAGGAACTGATTAAGTGTCGGCATTTGAAACGGTTGTTCGCAGCAGGTACGGCAATTAGCGAAAAGGGAGCCGACCATATTGACGGACTTCCTGGAATTGAAATGCTGGATCTGAGTAACACGAAAATCAGCGAATCCCGGATCGAACAGCTGTACGAGAAGCACCCAGACGCTTTCATTTTCCCGATACCGAAGTCCTCGCTTGCAAGAAGACGTCCGCCGGAGCGATAAATCGTTTCATTCAGGGACGATTAGCCTGCGACTTGGTCCTCCGCAGCCGTTCTCGCCTTGTTCAATTGAGGTTGGCGAATGCGCCCGTGTTCGCCCCTCCCCGTCCGCATCGATCTCGACTTGCACCCGCCGGTTCGCAGGGAGGGGAGGGGCAACTCAATGCCCCTTCCCTACCCCTATCACCCGCCGCCAGTGCGCCCCTCGCCCGGGGCGAACCACTCCCTCCTGAGAACACTGGCGGAGCCAGTGCCACACCCGCCGATGGCACTAACCGCCAGGACCACGTGGGAACAGGCGTTGGCGTTGCGCGTCGCTCAGCTGCGAGGCATACTCGCTGATCTCGTACGCCTCGGCACAGGCAATGCGGCTGCCGCGGTCCGCGCCATAGGCGGCCTGCAATGCGCCCCGAAACCGCTCGGCCACGGCACAGGCCCGGCGCAGATACCACTCGCGCAGCCATGCCAGACGCGACGCATCATCCGGCGGCAAGGTGTGCTCGAGCCGGTGGTTGTAGGGCAGCCACTCAAACACCTGCGACCGGTGGCAGGCCAGCATCGCCACGATCTCGTCGACCTGGTCCGTAATGTCGATCACGACGTCCGGCGACAGCGGGCAGGGACGTGTGAACAGATCATTCATATAGGCGACCACGGGATCCTGGCGCAAGGCGGGAACGTCGCCCACAACGTGAGGCACGGTAACCATGTAGGAGGCATCTTGCACGGCTAATCCGACGGCACGGTGGTCGGGATGGTAGTCGCATGTCCGATGTGTCAGGACAAGATCCGGCACAAACGTGCGGATTTCGCGGATGATGCGCCGCCGCACTTCGAGCGTTGGCTGGAGTTCGCCGTCAGGAAACTCCCAGACCTCGTAAGCGGCTCCCAGCCGATCGGCGACGGCGCGGGCTTCATCGCGCCGCAAGGCCGCGAGTTCCTCCGGTGCCCGCCAGTGGTGCCCCGCCGCCCCGTTCGTCACCGACACAATCTTGACCGGATAGCCTTGCCGACGATAGTTTCCGATCAGGCCTCCGGCGTGAAATTCCGCATCGTCTGGATGGGCCCCCAGCACGAGCAGCCGCGGGGAAGATTCGTTCACCGTTCAAACTCCTTCAACATGTCCGCTAACAATTCCAGCGGCAGTCCGACCACGTTCGATTCACTGCCCGACACGACCCGCAGCCAGCCGGGACGGTCTTGATAACCGAAGGCCCCCGCCTTCCCCTGCCAGGCTCCCGAATCCAGGTATTGGTCGATCTCGCGATCCGAAAGCGGCGCCATGTACAGGACCGTCGTCGCGACTTGAACGGCATGTCGGTCACTCGGCCGTTCCCACAGGCACAGGCCGCTAAAAACCCGATGCTCCTGTCCGCGAAGCAGCGACAACATGTCTCGAGCATCCTCGCGATCCGCCGGTTTACCCAGCACTCGACCATGGACTTCGGCGACTGTGTCGCAGCCGATCACCAGGGCCCGATCGAGTTTCGCGGCCACGTCTCCGGCTTTGCGCAGGGCCAGCTCCTGCACCAGTTCCGGTGCGGGCATCGCTGGCGTTTCCGCTCGTTCGGCCTCGTCGCTGGGGGGCCGGACTTCATAACAATATCCGGCCTCAGCGAGAAACTGCCGCCTGCGCGGCGATTGGCTCGCTAGAATGATGCGTGACGTGGACATGGGCCTGGATCCTCTTGCCCCGGCTGTCGGGATCGATGACGAAGTTCGCTGACCGGATTCTCTACGAAGATAACCACTTGCTGGCCGTCGTGAAGCCGGCTGGATTGCCGACCATGGGTGCCGCGGAGGGAGAGCCCAGCCTGGTAGTCCTGGCGCGACAGTATCTGAAGGATAAGTATCACAAGCCCGGGAATGTCTATCTGGGTGTGGTCAGCCGGCTGGACGCGCTGGTAACCGGAGTCGTGGTCTTTGCTCGGACCTCAAAGGCGGCAGCGCGGCTGAGCCAGCAGTTCGCCAGCGGGGAAGCAGTCAAAGAGTACTGGTGTCTGGTCGAACGCCCCCCCGTTCCACCCGCGGGCCACTGTGTCGACTGGCTGGTCCACCAGGATGCTCTCCGCCGAGTGCTGGTGGTGTCGGCCGGAACGCCGCAGGCCAAGGATGCCCGCTTGTCGTACCGCACACTCCGGGCGGCCCGCCGCTGTACCCTGCTCGAAATCCAGCTGGAAACGGGCAGGAAGCACCAGATCCGCGTGCAACTGGCTCACCGGGGTTGGGCCGTGCTGGGTGACGTCCGCTATGGTGCCCACACGTCGTTTCCCGAGGGGATCGCACTGCACGCCCGCCGGCTGGAATTCCAGCACCCCGTCCGCCCCACGCGTATCACTTTCGAGGCGCCTCTGCCGGCGAGCTGGAAATCGGAGCTGGGCGATGGTTAAAGGAGACTATCGTCGGCTTCCCCGAGGCATTAAGGTAGGACATATTGAGTCGCCGGGCGGGCCCTGGTGCTCCGCCGCATGAGGTGGTGCCTGCTGCCGAGGCCCATCCACGGACTCATGCCTTTTCGACCTCCCCATTCGGACACCCACTGATGTCGATCTTCCGCAGACTAGCACTGCTGAGCGGACTCGTCACCAAGGAGGACCTGGAGCGCGCCGAAAGTGCGATTGTTCAGGGAGCGGCGGGGCAGGGTACGGCGATCGCGATATCCGACCAGGAGTTGGCCGACCAGCTTGTCGCGCTCGGCGTGCTCACCGCGTATCAAGCGGAGCAGTTGCGCGAGGGGCGGACAAAATTCGACCTCGGCCCCTACATCATCACCGACTTCATCGGCCAAGGCGGTATGGGAAACGTCTACAAGGCGGTACACAAGGTGATGGGGCGCGAGTGTGCCGTCAAAGTGTTGCCGCAGCATAAGTCCACGCCCGAGGCCATCCAGAATTTCACGCACGAGATTCGGATGCAGGCTAAGCTCGATCACCCAAATCTGGTCCGGGCCTATGATGCCGGACGTGACGGCAAGGTCCATTACCTCGTAACGGAATATGTGCCCGGCATGGACCTGCGACGCTTGATTCGCTCACAAGGGCCGCTGACGATCCAGCAAGCCGCCAGCGTCATCATGCAGGCGGCCCTGGGGCTGGATTATGCGCACCAGAGCGGCTTGATCCATCGCGACGTGAAACCTGGCAATGTCCTCGTGACACCCGCCGGTGTGGCCAAGATCTCGGACCTGGGACTGGCCGGTTGTATTCAAGATGGCGAGCAGGACCCGCGAGCTGGCAAGCTCGTGGGGACTCCGGACTACCTGTCCCCCGAGCAGATCCGAAATCCACACGAAGTCACCAAGGTGACCGATATTTACTCGCTCGGCTGCACCCTGTACTACGCGGTCACCAGCAAGGTGCCTTTCCCCGGTGGGACGACCGCGAAGAAGGCCCGCCGTATCCTGGAGGAAACACCGTGGCATCCGCGCCAGTTCTGTGCGGATATCAGCGAAGAGTTCGTGGAAATCATCGCCGACATGATGGAGAAGGACCCTTCGTCACGGATCCAGACAGCGGCCGAAGTCGCGGCTCGGCTGGAGCCGTGGGCCAGCGACATGAGTCCGATTCCATCCCGGCAGCTCTCGCGCTCTCCGTGGACGGCGCCGCCGCTGCCCATGGGGAATTCGGGCACTCAGGAAAGTAACGCGGATATGGACGAAGGCGAGTCGAGTCGCCAGGAGAGTGTAGGGCAGGGTTCGCAGGGAACTTACTCGAATCTGTCGGCGGGGCACGAAACCCGGCCTGACCGCGTCGTGCCTCTCCCTCCGCCTTTGCCCATCTCCGACTCGACGTATACGGGGCCGCGCGAGTATCTCGTTACGGCGCTGGCGTTGGCGATTCCGCTGGCGCTCGCGTGTGGCGTCGTAGTCGGGATGGTCGTGCGCGGCTGGATGGGGTAGCCGCTTCCGCCCGGACGCGTTTACGACTTGCTTTTCAGCGCCGCGGGCAGCTCTTTCTTCTTTTCGTCGGACGGCTCGGCGGGTGGCGCGGGTGATTCCGCTGGTTTGGGAGCCGGCGTCGGATTGGCCCGGGCGGCAGATAGCTGCCGCTGCATCATGTTCAGCAGTTCGACGTCGACGTACTTGGCGATCATTTCCCGTTCGTCCGCATACAGCTTTTCAACGCGCTGCCGAACGGCCGGATTGTTGGTAGGTTTCTGCCGGGTCATTTGCTGGTCGAGCGTGCGGAGCATGTCGTTCAGTGACTTCAGACCACGGAAATCGTCGAGCAGCTTCTGGGCGTCGTCCAGCTTGCCTTCCTCCAGCCGCTTCTGGAACCGGACGCGAATCAGCTGCCGTTGTACCACGAGGTCCATGATCTCGCCGCTCATGCCCCTGACGAACCCTTCGGCTTGGAGGCGCGGATTGTCGTCGGGCACTTCCGCCTGCAAACGGTCGTCGAGGCCGATCACCATGGGCAGCCGCGCCAGCAGCAGGCCGCCGTTCTTGATATAGACCAGCCGCAAGGGATCCGGTGACCGCGGCAGCTGCAAGGAGCCTCGCCAATCGGTAATACCGAGCAGTTCCGGAGGGTTCCGCTTCTCCGCTTCGAGGCGTTCCTGCTCGGTTTCGACCGAGGGTGGTACGAGCGGCGGCGTCTTGGCATATACCTCGAGGCCGGCCAGCGGCACGCTCGGCTCTCCCCGGGCCGCCGGGCGGCTGACGACGTGGAGCAGGGTGGTGTCCTGGACGGGACGAACCTTCAGGGCCCAGCGCTCACGGCGCGCCGAACCGCGGCCATGAATGGGAGTGCGCATACCCGAGTGGACGTTGCAGGTGAGCAAGCTGGAACTTTGCGCGTCCTGACTGACCACATGCAGGAAGGTGAAGGGCAGGGCCTGCACGCGATTGGGCAAGGGTTCACCATAGCGGTCGTTCTGCCTAAAGATGGGCTGGAGTACGTCGCCGGGGCCGAGATAGGCGATGGAATCCTCGGTGATGAGTCCTCCGGCACGATTGCGACCAATACAAGTCTTTCCTTGCCCCTCTTCGATGCGCAACAGAGGCGCGAAGACGCTGACCGCGGCATCGAAGGCCGCCTGCCCAATCCGTTCGGACTGCCGTACGACCTGCTCGGCCACCGGGCTCCAGGTTCGCGCGTGACAATCCAACTCGCGCGCCCGGATCGTAACGTCCCGGGGAGTGGCACGGAGTGAGATCCAGATAATCTTGTCGTCCTTCAGCGCGTCCTTGTCTGCGGCAGCGATATGGGCATCGGTCAGCGACTCGGGAACATAGGCAACGGTGTGAGCCAGCGACTCGGGCGGCGCCGAGACGAGCCAATGCCAAGGCGCGTCGGGCATGGCGTCACCGCGGCGCTGCACCTCGCTAAGCAGCTGTTTCCGGACGGTTGCCCCGAGCTCGGGCGACGCACAGGCCGCGATCCAGACGCGCACGCGGTAGCGGGAGTATTCCCAAGGGATGACCGCCTGCACGCGGGCCACCGGGTTCAGCGCCCCGGTCGCTCCGGCCGCCCTCGGATCCGCGGGCGCCGGGGCGGGCGCCTCTGGATTCGCCGGCTGGGCAAGGGAAGAAGCGGGCGAGGCAGCCAGCCAGCTCGTCATCGCCGCCAGCGCCCAGGCCGTTCCTTTCAGTTTGTGCCACACCGATCGCATGCGTCACTCCGCTCCCGCCTCGCTGCTGATCCGCCACTGATCCACATTTTGATACAGCCACACGGGATTCGGGCCGACATTTTGAATGCGGCGGTGGTAGGCCAGGAAGTCGACAGTCTGCCATAGCGGCAGCACGGCCACATCGTTGTATACGGCGCGGTGGATGTCGACGAGCCGCTCGCGCGCTTCGCCCCAGTTCTCGGCCTCCTCCAACCAGCGCAGCGATTGCTGCACGTACGGGCTTTCGGTCGGCGCCACCCCCTCGGGACCGAGAATCCGCCGAGCATCCGTGACCGGCTCCCAGAGCGCGATGTCCTTGTATACCAGGTCGCATTCCTGTCCCGTATCGTCGGACACGCCCAGTGGAAACTCGTTCAGTTCCACCTGGAGCCCGATCAGCTGCAACTGGGCCGCAATCGCCTGGCACGCGACGCGAGCCAGCTCATAGCCCGGATAGCCCAGCCGCAGAGGCTTGAGTTGAGGCGCGGGGTCGCCTCGCTTCGCCGCGGTGTCCGCCACTTCCTTGGTGAACGCGATCGTCAGCACTTTCGCCAGCAGCGGATAGTAGGGGAGGGGGCGCGTGCTCTCGTCGTACGCGTAGCCCAGCGGATCGGATTCCCCGGCGCTAGCCGGGAAGGGACCGCTGATGACTTGGAATCCCGGGTAGTTACGACCACCCATCAGCTCCTGCCGCAGGATGGTCTCGCGGTCGATGCCCAGCAGGATCGCGCGGCGGAAGTTCCGGTTGGCCAGAAACGGGTTCTGGGTGTTGGGAACCAGCACATGCACCGTCGGCAAGGCATAGGGCTCGATGCGAATCGGAGAATCAGCGGCCGACTCCTCGCGAACTCGCAGTGCGTCGGCGGGGAACACCCGGTCGAGCACGTCGATTTCGCGCCGGCGCAAGGCGCTCAGGCCCTCATCGGAACCGTCGAAGGTCAATTCCACGAGTTCAGCCAGTCGGCCGCCGGTCCGGAATGACTTGTGCGCAAACTGCAGCTCCCGCGCCAGGCGCGCCTGCACGCGAAACTCCCCACTCCCCTCCGCGTCCGGCGCCGCGTCGCGACGCTGCAGGGGGACCCGCAGCAGGGCCTCGGGCAACACGTGGGGACGTTTCAGGCCAATCTCCACGCCAAATACATCTTTCACCGCGATCTGATCCAGCAGCGAGGCCCATGCCGGCTGGTAATCCGGCGTGGCCGGACTGGCCAATTCAAGCAGGCGCTGCGATACGTCGTAGCCCGTAACGCGTCGAGTCGCCGAATTACTCAGGCGGAGTACCATCTGGCGGTTATCCTCGGAGCGGTCGATCGAGCCGAGCGGCAGCTGATATTGCCCCCCTTCGGGTCCCGCGCCGAGAAATTCGACCAGCGTCCGATGCAGCAGTCGGCCCGTGCGGCGAGTCCCCCAGTTATCGAGCCGCTGTTCGTCGTGTTCCAGTGCCGGCTGCGTAACGCCCACGAAAATCATGGGATAGGCGCCGAAGAGGTCCGCCTGCAGCACGTCGGCGCCCTCGACGTCGGGCCAAATCTCCAGTACTTGCTTCATGACGCCGAACGACTCGCGGTACTTCTGCGCCTCGAGCAGTCGCCGGCTCTCGTCTCGCCGCACGGCTGCCAGTTTTTGCAGCTCCTCGCGCCACCGGGCGACAGTTGCCAGCTGGCCCTCGCCATACCGCTGGGATGCGTTGTTCATCAACGTCCGCATCGTCACGTAATCAGATGTCTCGAAATTCTGGCGCAGGATGCGGTCCAACAGCGCACTGATCACATCCTTCAGCGTGGCTGACGAAGGGGTGCGAAACGCCGGCTCGCGCGCGTACAGCTCGTCCAGCACAGCGATTGCCTGGGGGTATTGACCCAGGGCATTCAGGCAGCGGGCGTCGGCGAACAAATACTGGTTGATGGAGTCCTTCAACCCGGGAAAATTCGGATCCGACTGCTGAACGCGATAAAAATGATGAAAGGCCTGCTCGAGCGACCGGCTCTGGACGGGGGGCGGCTGGGTGCGCGCGGCGTCGATCAAGCGGCGGCCTTCCGCAATCAGCATCTCTTCGTACAGATCGATGTCGCGAATATTGCGGCCCAAGACCTCGTATTCCTCGTCGACGTTGTCGAGGAGGCGGATGGTGAACTTCGTCGTGGGACCCCAGTTGGGCACGCGCCGGCCGGGCAGCGGCAAAGGCATGACCTTCAAGCGTGCGTTGCCATTGGCCTCGTCCAATACGATCACATCAAAGGCTTCTTGATCGTAGAGCGGCGGGTCGGGCGGAGCGGGTTTCGCCTCCGCGGGGCTGGCCGCAGGCGTGGCGGTCGGGCTGGCCGGCTTCGCCTGCTGGGCATGCAGCAACCCAGGTCCGCCGAGTAGGAGTGCCAGGGCCGCCAGAAGTGCGCAATAACGCACCCGCGATCGCATCAGGTGGAATGTCGTAGTAACGAAGGGAATCCGCATGAATCGCCTGGGGTCAAGAGCAGCTACTCGCCGGATCCAGCCGGCTCGGTGGGCGCGGGAATGACATACAAGGATCCGCTGTTTGCGCACAGCAGCAAGCGCGTGCGGAACGCGACCGGCCCAGCCCCCAGAGGTTCGTCGACGGCCGATGACGCAGACTCCTCGCCCGTACTCTGCGCCAGGCGGCTGACCTTTCCGTTCACCGCCGCAAACACGTAATGCGTATCGTCGGCCAGCGGACGCCCTGCCGGTTGACCCGGCAGGCTGGCGGGCTGGGGCCAGCGTTGTGTCTGTCCCGGACCAAAGCAGTGCAGCTGGCGTTCGTTGACGACGACAAGCACGGCGTCCCCGACGGCCTCGGGGCCCCACGTCACGCGGCCACCGCCAAGATCCCATTCCTTCACGACTTTGAGTTCGCTGGTCGACAGGCCCACAATCATGTCGCCGGCCTCCGCGCGGACGAATCCGTATACGGTATCACCCGCCGCGGCGAGACCTCCTTCGAGATTAAACTCGAGGCTGTGGCTGGCGAGTTCCGCCAGGTGGGGACTGGGCTGTTCCGCAATACCGATCCGGTAGACGCGTTTCCGGTTGTCGGCAATGACGAACTCCCTGCCGTCGGTGCCGAGGACCGCGGGCGTGCGCCAGGCGATTTTGTCATCGGCGGACAACTCGGGCTGGAATGGCAGGATCTGACTCGAACCATCCAAGGGCTTCAACACGTGCACCCGCCCGTCGTCCGTCGGGGTCAGCAGGCCACCCTGAAAGGCTACGGGCTGGCAGGGCACTTTTGCGTCGCCGATCGCGAGGGTCACGATGCGCAGCCGGGCCGCGCCGGCGGCCGGATTGTAGACCAGTACCCGCTGGTTGTCGGCCGGATTGGCGAGGGCGACCATGTCTCCGCCCAACTCGACCGGCGTCGTGAACGAAGCGGGGCCTCCGGCGGCGGCATTCATCAGCGGTACGTCGGTGTAGCCCTTCTTGACGGCTTCGGGATTGATCTCGTACAGCGCGGCCCCGGACGAAATAACCAGAACTTCACCGGTCGCCGCATTCACCGCCACTCGACCGGCCGGGACACCGACATGGGTCTCCCACAACTGCTTCCGCGGATTGTCGACTGGCACGCTCGCAATCGTGATTCCCGTCGAACCGGCCATGCGGCGGGTATGGACCAGCTGGTTGCCGAACAGTTGCAGCGGCCCGACAAACGCATCCCCCACGTAGGTAACGTTTGTGTCGCGGACAATCTCCTTACGGGCCACTTGGACGGTGTACTTCGTAAGCTTATTGTCTGCGATCCACAGCGTCGTTCCGTCAGCCAGGGCGTATCCGCGCAGCGTATCCTTCGGGCTGGGAGGCAGTTTGCCGGTGTCCGTCACCGAGTTCTCGTTTTTCGATTTGTCCACGTCGAAAACCCGGATTTCGCCGCGGTCGGTCAGCGCCAGCAGGCGGCGGTTGTAGATCGTCAGCGGCACCACGACGCGTCCGGTGGCCATCAAGGGAGCTTGCGTCGGGACGAGCTTGGGGTTTTCCTCGGCACCGCGAACCTTGAACACATGGATCCGGCAGCCGTCTGCCCGGAAGTTTTCGGCAACGAACAGGTGTCCCATCAGCAGCAACGGCGGTACTTCAATGGTCCCGGCCCGATGTCCCGTATAGATCACGTCCTCGCACGCGAGGGTGTTGGCGTTCAGGACGTACACGTGGGACTGATCGCCCACCTGGTACACATAGGGCTGGTCCGGCGCTGCGGCGGGGGGCACCGTCAGTTTCTGGGGAAATTTGACCTGCCGCTGGGACGCACCGCTTTCGGCATCGATCTCGAGGACGCGTCCCTGTTCTGTCGCGACGTAGAGCCGCGCGCCGGCAATCGTCGGGTCACTCAGCGCCTCCCCCACGGTCAGCCGCCAGACCACTTCGCCTGTCCGTGCCTTCATTCTCACTAACTCGTGGCTGTGTTGATCGACCAGCAGGATGTCGGCACCTGCCTGCGACGACAGCCGCTGCGGCTGGCAATGCGTCTCGTAACCGACGTAGCGCGTCCACAGGGGTTGGCCGCTCACGCCGTCCACCGCGTAGACGGAGCCATTAGCCAGCACCGCCACCACGGGATTCTCGGGCTTCGTGGCACCGCCGCCCGTGCGCGCTGCGAGCAGCACGCGGAGCTGACCGGGAGGCGGGGGCGCAGCTGGGGACGCAGCAAGCGGCTGTTCTTCCAGGGCCACCAAGGTTCGTTCGCGCTGGGAGACCTTCGCGATGGCATCCTTCAGTCCCGCCTCGTCGCGTACGCGCGGGTAGTCTCGGATCAGATCCAGATAACGATTGAAGGCACGCGCCGTGTCGCCGGCCTGTTCGGCTTCGCCAATTTCCGTAATGGCTTTCGCCAGCTCTTTCTCCTCGACGATCGTGCGCTCGATCAGTCCGATATCTTCGTTGATCCGAGTCAGCTCGCCCAGAATCGGATTACGCCGTGAAGTTGTGATGTATTCGGGGTCGTTGACCAGTGCCAGGCCCTGCTTGGCCTTTTCCAGCAGCTGTTCGCGCGTGACGGTATCCTCGGCTTGCTTGGCCCGCTGGATGAAACCCTTGGGAATTTCCGGCAGGATACCGGGAAATTCCTCGCGCCCCATCTCCGCGTCGGCCTCGGCGGTGATCTCCGGCAGCACCGTCTTGGCTGTGGTCAACGCTCGCTCCGGGTCGTTGATGTCGAGGCGGAGCTGGATAAGACGAATGCGCACGCGGGCTTTGCTCGCGTTGTCGTCCGACGGGTAAGACTCGAGAAAGGCCTCGAAGCGGCCCTTTGCGTCGGAGTACGCCTGCTCGCGGTATGTCTTCTCCGCGGATTCGAACATCTCGACAGCAGGGACCGCCATGAAGTTCCACGTCAGTACGCCACCGACGACCAGGATCAGCAGCAATGCCATGCCGCCGCCGAGCATCAGCTTGGTGTCCCATTGCTGTCTCTTCTTGCGCGGGACATAGGG
>JBFWYF010000118.1:0-12033 GCA_050186685.1 Pirellulaceae bacterium | reverse complement strand
GTCGACCGTGATCAAGCTGAGTGATCGCGGATCGTTTCAAACGGTGGGGCTGGTGACGGACGTTGAGCCTTTCCTGCGAGAACTGGTTCACCAACTGCAGTCCGCCGCGAGAGGAGTGTCTCACGCGGAGCCGCTGAGGCACGGAGATGCGTAGGAGACGCCCGCCAGAGACGGGCGATTGGGTCAAGCCGAAGCGGCACTCGAGACGACGCGCTTCCAATAGTCGTCGACCCGAATCTGGATGTGCCGCAGCACGTCGTCCTGCCGCGCCGGCTCGAACAAGTGACGGAAGCGTGCCTGCGGACGCAAGTACTCTTCGACAGGCACAAGTTTGCGAGGGATGTACGTGTGCCGCACCTGTCCGTGAACGGCTTCTTTTAACGGCCAAATGCCGGTCTCAATCGCCGCTCGGGCCACCTCGGAACTGAGCGCGGGATCGAAGCCCCATCCGGTCGGGCAAACCGCCAGCGACGTGAAGAGTTTGGGACCTGGCAATCGCCGGGCTCTCTCGATTTTCTCCGCCAGGTCGATGGGATCCTGGCAGGAGACCGTGGCCACGTACGGCGGTCGATGGGCCAGCCAGATCGCGAACAGGTCTTTCTTCTCCAACGGCGATCCGGTGGGCGTCGTCGCCGTGCGCGACCCGAAGGGCGACGCGCCGGACATCTGGAAACCGGTATTCCCGTAGGCCTCATTGTCGTAGCACAGGTACCAGAAGTCGAGCCCGCGATGAATGGCCGCCGAGGTGGAAGACAGGCCCATGTCCAGACTCGATCCGTCGCCGGCCAAGACGAGGATCTGCAGGTCCTCGTCCGCTGACAAGCCATGCTTGGCGCGCAGCACATCGAGCGCATCCCGAATGCCTTGCGCGCCAGCGGAGGGACTGGCCATCGTCGTGTACAACCAGGACGATCGCAGCGGCACGTACGGATAGATTGCCATCAATGTCAGACAGCCCGCCGCATTGACGATCACCAGTCTCTCGCCCAGTACCTTGTGTACGAGGCGCAGCGTCGCCAGTCCACCGCAACCCGCGCACAGTGGGGACCCGGGGCCAATCCATTCGTCGGGCGGCAGATCCTTAAGGCTCCGGTAGTATTCGCGTTCGACTTTCATGGCTTGCCTGCGATTTCATGCCACTGCTGCACCTGACGCCATTCGCCTTGCGTCATGAGCAGGTGCGTTTCGGGCAGGTCTCCGCTGTCGGCGGGCTGCTGGATCGTCCGTGCGATGTATTCGAATTCGGCCGGGCTGATATCTTTGCCACCCAGCCCACCCACGAAGGAGTGCAACGAAGGTCTCCCCCCGCTTAGTCCACTCAGAGCCGCTGCGACTTCTTGAAACAGGATGCCACCCAACCCGGGCGACAGATTCTGGTCGATTACGGCCACGGCTCGACGGCCCGCCAAAGTTTCGGCAACCGCGCGGCCCGGAAACGGCCGCACCAAGCGGGGGCGCAGCAGCCCGATGCGCTGACCTGCCGAGCGCCATTGCGCGATCATGGCCTTGGCCTTGGTGGCAAAGGAACCGGCCATTACCAGGACCAGGTCCGCGTCCTCGAGGCAGTAAGACTCCAGTTGGTCATAGCGCCGGCCCCACAGCTGCTGGAATTCGTCAGCCACCTCGTCGTGGACGACTCGTGCATTTTCCGCAGCTCGATGCAGCTGGTAACGGAAATAACTGTAGGCGGCGGCGTCCAGCGCTGCGACCCCTTGCGCCACCGGGTGCGAAGCTCGAAACGTGGAGCCCTGGGCTGTGAACGGCGGCAGGAAAGATCGTACCAGCTCGGCATCGGGAATTTCGACGGGCTCGCGGGTAAACGACAGGAAAAAGCCGTCCAGATTCACCAGCACCGGCAGCGAGACTCGCGGGTCCTCGGCAATCCGGAACGCCATCAGCACCGCATCGAGCACCTCCTGGCAAGTCTCGCAGTGTAACTGCACCAGTCCAGCGTCGCGTGTCGCCAGGACATCGTTGTGATCCGGACCGAGCGTAATCGGAGCGGAAAGTCCGCGGGAGACGTTGGCCAGCACGAACGGAACTCGCCACCCGCTGACGGTGTACAACGCCTCCAGCCCGTACACCAGCCCCTGGCTTGAAGTCGCCGTGAACGTCCGGACACCCGTCGCGGCCGCGGCACCCGCGGCGATGATCATCGCGTGTTCACTGTCCAGCGTCACAAAACGGCCCCGCATCTCACCGCCATCGAACCATCCGGCCAAGGTCTCGATCATCTCCGTTTGCGGCGTGATGGGAAATGCCGGCACATAGTCGACATCCGCGAGCCGAACTCCCCAGGCTGCGGCGGCGTTGCCTGTCAATAGCTTTGTCACCATGCGGGCACCTCCTGCCGCACCGCCATGGCCCCTTCCACGGGGCAATCGTGCGAGCAGATCAAGCAACCTTTGCAGTGGTCATAGTCAATGACCGGATACCGCTCAGCATTCAGCGCGATCGCCGCATCCGGACACCTCAGGACGCAGATGCCACACCGCGTGCAACGTTCGTAGTTCACTTCGGGTCGTTCCGTGCGCCAGGATCCAGTATGCCGCCCGGCAGCATTGCCCACCCGCAGAATGCTGGGCGTCCCGCGGGCCAGTCCATCCCATGGGATGGACTCGAGGACATCGCCGCCCGTGCGGGACGCCGCGGCTGGCGCGGAAGACAGTGTCTCCTGTGCCGGCGTTACACACTGATACACCTGCCGCGCAAACTCACAGTTCATTTCCATTCGGTCGGGCCTTGCGCCAAGCTGCGTGAGTTCCTCGGCGACGGCCGCCAGCAAAGAGGCTTCTAGAATTTCCGGAACCATCCGAGCAGCGGCGGCCGCCAAGCCGGCACTCAGCGCCAGCGATGTGCCGGATATCTGCCGCATGAGTCCGGAAAGGTTTCGCGTCATCACGGGCACAGAAACGCCGAGTTCCGCCGCGACCTCACTCGCCGTTCGTGCCGTGTTCACGAAGCACGTCACCGCCTGGGCCAGCCCCGTAGCGACGCCTGCCGCCGGGTCATGCAGGAGCGATTCATCAGCGATGATGACGACCGTCGGGTCGGTGATAACGCCCCGCTCCAGGATCGGATGACGATCCAAACGCGTGAAAGCGGCAACCGGCGCACCCCTCCGCTCCGCTCCGTAGATCGGCGAGTCCTGCACCCAGAAGCCAGCGCGAAAAGCGGCCGTTCCCAAGATACGGCTCGCCGTCTTCACCCCTTGACCTCCTCGGCCATGAAAGCGGATTCGCATCATCGCCGTGTCTCCCTTAGCAGGCCCGCCAATAGTACACGAGCAACATCCATTCCGAATGCCAACACAATCCGTCCGGGAATCGAAGAATGCGGTGGTCCGCTGCCGGTAACGATCGCAGAGGGGAATTCGCCCCTGACCGGGCGAACGGCGAGCTGTTTCGTGCCACGCAGACGGGGACGAACACGCTCGACGGTTTCCGCCGGTGGTGCGGTATCGCACGCCGCCGGCGGACGGGCCGTGCGGGGGCGACCGGACGAGACGCATCTGGACCTTGAACTCCAGATGCAGCACCTGCGTGCAGTTCGGGCCGGTCATGGCGATAGTGAGCGGCGCGACGGTCGGAGATGCCATCAGCAACTCGCAGAACGCGGTGGCTCAGCTGGTTAAGGTGCATTCCGACGACGAGGCCGTGATTGGCGAACTGTTCCCTGCGCATTCTGAGTCGGCCGCCCACGGAGTCGGAACGTGCGGCAGCCCGGGACCTGTTCCAGTCGTTACCAGCGGAACACGAGCGCTTGACGGCCCGGCTAGCGCAGCGCGAATCGGAATGGGCTCCGGAACAACTCCAGCGGGAGCGGCTGCAAGAGCAGTCGGTGGCAGCGGCCGAGTCCGATCTGACCGCCTACGAACAACAGATCGCGGCCCGGGAGGTGGAACTCGACAAGCAGCATCAGGACCAGCTTCGGCAGCGCGAGCAAGAGCTCCGTCACGCGGAAGATTCGTTGCCGATGCGGCTGGCCAACTAGGAAGCCCGTCCGGAGAAGGAAACGCGCTGGAGTGTTCTGGACCCGGCCGAATTGTCTTCGACAAGTGCCACGACGCTCACGCGGCAGGACGATGGCTCCGTCGTGTCGACGAACTCCAACGGGCTGGGCGGCTACCAGATCCGGTGTATTACGGACCAGAAGCACATCACCGCACTCCGGCTGGAAGTCTTGCCTGATGACCGCAGTCCCCCGCAAAGGCCCCGGACGGGCGCCCTATGGTGGATTCGTGTTGACGGAATCGAACTTCGCGCCGCCCCCTCTGTTGCTCAACAACCCCGCGAGCTGGTCAAGGGAGTGCCCATAACCGCCCTGTTCGGGTGACCGAGGGCTTCGCCAGTATGCCCGAGTGGGCCAAGCGGAACATCGCCTTCATGCGATCAAGCGATGCGCAATCCCTTCGGCAGCGATTCGCCGTAAATCTGCACCTGCTCCTCCGCGTCGAGTCGGCCGCCTTCGCGGACCAGGTGGACGAGATGGGGAGGGGCGGCATGCCGCTCCAGCCAGGCGGCGGCCCGGTCTCGAACCGCAAGGGACAGGTCGCGGTAGCGGTCATCCGTCCGGCGTGCCAGCTGCATGACGGCCAGCCGCTCGATGCCTTCTCCCGAACCGTGGTCAAGCAGCGAAACCAGCCAGGGTTGCATGGCATCGGCCGGAACGATGGTGTTCAAGGGTCCGTAGACAGGCACTCGCTGGCCGAGCCGCCCCAGCGCCCAGACCAGTGGATTTCGGGGGGAGCCGCCCCGCGTCTTTCGGAGCCAGTCCGCGATCAGGTCCCCGACTTCGATCTTCATCGCGATCGGCAGGAGTTCGAGGGACGCAAACAGCGACAGCATCTCGGGCGCATCACTGGCGGCCTGCCCTCGCGCGGCGGCCCTTGTCGTGGTGGCTCGAGTCGTGGAGGCCTTGCGAATCCACGCGGTGAGCGGGTTCAGGAGAGGTTCTCCGATCGCCCGCTGCTGGCCCGACGAAAGTCCGCCAGCAATACGCCGCCACAAGATCAGTGCTTCGATCCGAGTGGACGCCGCGCCGAAACACAACTTCCCGCGCACGGTGCGCCATGTTTCGGCGACGCGCCAGTCATCGGCCGCCAGACCATAACCCGGCCGCAGCGCGAAGCCGAGCAGGTTCAGCCAGCGCGCTTCATGCGCCGAGGACTTGCGCCGTCCCTCTTCGTAGTACAATAACGACTCCCAGATTCGCCGCAGCAGCGTCGGAGGCCACTCGTGGCTACTGGTCGCAATCGCCTGGCTCAGCCGTTTGACCAGACCCTCCGGTTTGCTCGGGCCGGCTGGTCCAAACACGTCCGCGACCAGCGTCTCGCATGCTTGCCAGACCGATTCGTCGACTAACCCGGCGGCCTCACCCGTCGACGCATGAGCCGCGATGTCTGTCTGGGTGGCGGAACGTACGTCGAACTGGAGCCTCCAGGTGCGGTCCCGTCCGACTTCGCTGCACCAGAGCTCGATGGTGCCGATCTCGGACAGGCGCGCGTGCAGTTCAACCGGAATAGTGCCCGCTTCGCTGCGGCGTTGGGAACGCAGGACGGTCCGAATGGGCGGCAGCGCTTTCATCTGGTCGATCTGCACGGGGACCACTTCTCCCGGCCGGTCGGTCAGCCGCGTGCTCGACACGTACACCGGAAACTCCACCGGCTCTGCGATCGTCAACAGAAACGACCGGTCCGCGACGTGGATGTCGTCTCCAGGTGACGCATCGCCGGGTAGCAGGCAGACGGCCGAGGGGGGCGAACTCTCGACTCCAATGTAGTAGCTGCGTGCGGCGTTCGCGGTGATCCGAACTCCCTCGCCCCGGCGCACCATGCCGTAGTACGCCGCACCGCGGGCCACGGCCAGGTCCAGACGCACGTTGTCCAGCACATGCGGAGCCCAGCCCGGCTCGAACCACGAAGAAAGCACGGCCAGCAGGCGGTCCCGCAAGCACGGCGAAGCAAAAAAGCCGCCATTGAACAGAACGATATCGGGACGTGCCGCCGCTCCTGCCGCGAACTCGTCGGGGCGATAACCCGCATGCCGGTGGCTGCGCAGGAAGTATGCCAGGTAGCGCGTCATGGCTGCGTCCGGCGCATAGGGAAGCCCGAACTCCTGGAATCCCGACGCGCGCCGCAGAGGTGTCTCCTGCAGCTTCACGTGAGGCAGGAATCCGTCGAGCAACAGCGAGCGGACCTCGTCGCGCGACACCTCCACGTCCCGCCCCCCGCCAATCAGCTTCGCACCGCTGCCGGGAAGATGGACGACCAGCTTCTCGGGTGCCGGTTCGCTCAACAGCATCTCTTTCACATGCCGGCACGTGCGCACCAGCACGTCCCATTGGCGCGGGTCGAGTTTCTGAGTCGCACTCAACTTCCGCTCGATCTCCTGGGCCAGCGCCAGATCCAGGTTGTCGCCGCCGAGAATCAAATGGTCGCCTACTGCAACACGATGAAACTGAACCTTCTCCTGCGCGCCTTCGACGGCCCGCACTCGGAGCAGCGTAAAGTCGGTCGTACCGCCGCCAATGTCGCAGATCAAGATCGTCTGACCGGGTTGGACCAGCTGCTGCCAGTCCGTTCGGTGCCGATCGATCCACGCATAAAACGCTGCCTGGGGCTCCTCGATCAGTACGACGCGCGTGAGACCGGCCTGGGCCGCCGCTGCCACTGTCAGTTCGCGCGCCACTTCGTCGAACGACGCGGGCAGAGTGAGAATCACATCCTGCTGCGATAGCGGAGCCTGGGGGAACTGAGCATCCCAGGCATCCCGAATGTGCCCCAGATACCTCGCGTTGACCTCGACCGGCGACAATCGCTCGACATCCGCGGCAGCATGCCAGGGAAGCAGATCCGCCGTCCGATCCACACCGGAATGACAGAGCCACGACTTGGCCGATGCGATCAGTCGTCCGGCCCGCTTGCCCCCTTCATCGCGCGCCCAGACGCCGACGGCATAGTTCGGGTCCCGTTTCATCCATGGGAGTCGCAGCGCCGCTTGCGCCGTCTCGCCTCCCGCGGCCTGGTAATGGAACGAGGGTAGGGTCTCGCGAGCCTCGACTTGCCCCGGTGCGACAATCTGCGGTATCCGTAGATCTTGTACATCCCGGTCAGCATGCTGGACGTCAATGTAGCTGACCGCCGAATTCGTAGTCCCCAGGTCGATGCCGACGACATAACGTGCCGGGACGTGGTCGACGAGCGGGTCAAAACTGCGCAGCTCGGCCACGGGTTCAGGGCTCCTCAGGCTCGCGTACGCTGAATTCGAGCTTCCATTTGCTGCTCGTCCGGGTCCCCACACACCACAGCTCGAACATTCCCAGTTCGGTGATATGCGATCGGAACTTCACCGGCACATACGCTTCCTCGATCGCCTCGTCGGCGGGCAGCGCCGCTTCGAGCGGACTGGTCTCCGTCAGTTCGTCCTCGGACCAACTGTCCAGCACCGCTCCTACGCGGTCCTGTTTACGAGTTGCCGAGCTGAAAAACCGGAACTGGACCGATTCGCCATGCACGAGTCCCACTTCACCCGAGGGAACGTCCAGCTCCGTCCCTTCCTCCATGCCAAAGGGAACGACGCATAGGGCGCGGAGCGGCCGCGGAGCACCCGGAATCGCCAACCCGGCCGTTTCGATACCGACGTAGTAGGACCGGGCGGTGCCCCCGCGGATGCGGACACCCCCTTTTCGTTTCGTCCAGCCGTAATACGCCGCCCCCCGCGCCACCGCGTGATCGAGATCATCATTGGCGTCCAGCGGCTGCGCCGTACCCTCGTCGGCGAACCAGCCGCGCAGCACGTCGAGCAACTTCTGTCGCAACGTGGCTGCCTTAAAGACGCCCCCGTTAAACAGCATGTGGGTAGGACGGACCGGCCCCCCTTCGCCATGATCCGATAAGAAGGCCGCGATGTGCCGCGTAATGCCAGTATCGGTCTCGTACGGCAGACCGATTTCCTGAAACCCCGACTGGCGCCGACGTGCCGGCCGGGAACCGAGCTGGCATCCCGGAAAGAAACCGTCGGCGAGCAGACTCTCGACCTCGGACCGCTCCACTTTCAGTGTCTGCGTACCGCCGATCAGCCTGCTGCCTCGACCCAGAATCGAGATGCTGTGCTGGCGTGCCCCTTTCCCGGTAAGTAACTGTTCCTTCGCGGCACGGCACGCGTGCCACAGAGAAACGGACTGCCAGGGATTCAACTGAATTCCCTTTTCGCCAAACCGCGAGGCTGCAAAATGAGCCAGCGCCAGGTCCATGTTATCGCCGCCGACGAGCAGGTGCTTGCCTACGGCCGTTCGCTGCAGCGCCAGCTCCCCTTGTTCCTGGTGAACGCTGATCAATGTCAAATCCGTCGTGCCACCTCCTACATCGCAGACCAGCAATTTATCCCCGACATTCAAACGCTTGCGCCACCGGTCTCCGGACGCGGCCAGCCATGCATACACGGCGGCCTGAGGTTCCTCGAACAGCAACAGATCGTCGGGCAATCCTGCACTAACTGCGGCTTCGCGTGTCAATTCCCTCGCTACAGCGTCGAAGGATGCGGGAACCGTCAGTACCACGTACTGGTCGCCGAGCCGCGCGTCGGGAAACGCGGCGTTCCACGCGTGAATCAGATGCTCCAGCAATCGCTGGGTCGCTTGGACCGGGGAAATCTTGGCCACTTCGGCCGGAGCATTCCAGGGCAGGATGGGCTGATGACGATCCGCGCGGCTGTGGCATAGCCACGATTTCGCTGCCGCCACGGTTCGCTCAGGATGTTCCGCCGACATCCGCCGAGCGATTTCTCCCGTGGCGTAACGATTCCCTTTCGACCAGGGTAAGTCGAGTCCACCCTGCGAGGACTCGTGGTCGGGCGCGAGATACAGAAATGATGGCAGGCCATTCAGCGACTCAATCGTCCCGGGGGACACCAGCTGGGGAATCGGCAGCAGCTCGATGGCGGGCCGCTCCGCCTCCAGTGGGGCGTAGGCGACGACGCTGTTGGTTGTACCAAGATCAATCCCGACCACATAGCGCGCACTCATGCAATCATCCTATTTCCACTTCGATCGGGGCAATGACATGGGTGGCCTGCGAGCTGCCCGTCCAGCCGGGCAGTTCGCAGCGGGAAGCAATCCAGCCGTGGTGAACCAGCCGGCCACGGAAGGGAGGCTCGCCAGACACATTACCCACCACTTTGTATTGTAGGGGGTCGTAGCCTGCGGGCACGTCGACTGGCGTGCCTTCCTCCAGCTTCAACGCCGGTTGCAGCGCAAACAGCCGCTCCAACACCGCCGCCGCATTACGGAGAACATCTCGTGCAGCGGCCCCAACTTGCTCGTCGGAATAGCCCCCAAGTGGTTCCTGGACCAGGTCCAGGAAACGGGCCTCCCGCTGCAAAGTCGCCAGCAAGGTCAGCGCCTCGCTGCGTCCTCCCCCGCGAGGTTCCACCCCCCGCGAGCCCGCCCCCGCCACGGCAGCAGCCGGGCGCTGTTCCGGCGGTTCGGTTCGCTGCGCAGACGTCGCGGGGGAGCCTACGCCAGGTCCCGTCACCGCATCTGCCGCCGGACCGTCCAGCACCCCCCTCACGCGCTCGGCCACCGCCGAATCGACGAGCACGCTCCAGAACGCACGCAGCGCCAGCCAAATCCTCATGGAATGATCCCTGTGGTGGTCGGTCCCAATCGTTGTTCGCGTCAGAATGTACGGACTTACCGCCGTGATCGAGCGCCCCGCCGCCATCTGCGCAACCCGCACGACTCGCCGCACATTGGCTGTGATACTCAGTTTGGCGGGCCAGCGAAATAGGGTGGTTAACCTCCATTTGCCTTGACGACGTCTCAAAGCCATGATGGGAACGCCCCACGGCTGGCGAAATGACCGCACGGCCGTTTTCCATACGACCCTTCGGACAGGACTAACGACCATGAGCCATCCATCACTTCGGTCCGACCCGGCGCGCAGCGTGAGCCGCGCGGCCAGTCGGAGAGCACGCGTCCACTGGCTGGCAATCCTTCTTACCCTGGTCCTGTTCCACAGGGGGTCAGCCGGGCAGATCGCGGCCGATGAACTGGCCGATCGCTTGGATCCGCTGTTTGACGGGCATGCCGGCCGAGTGGCGGTCGCCGTGAAGCATCTCACGCAGGGAAACACCTACACGCGCCACGCCGAACAGGTGATGCCCACGGCCAGTCTCATCAAGCTACCGGTCATGGTCGCGGCGTACCGCCTCGCCGACGACGGGAAACTGGACCTGGAAAAGATGATTGCCCTCCGCGAGGAAGACAAAGTGCCAGGCTCCGGAATACTGACCACGCACTTTACCGCCGGTGCTCGTCTCTCAGTACGGGATGCCATCCGGCTGATGATCGCCTTCTCGGACAACACGGCCACGAACCTGGTACTCGACCAGATCGGGCTGCCGACGACCTCGCAGACCATGGCCGAACTGGGCCACGCGGATACGAAAATCCACGCCAAGGTCTTTCGCGGCGACACGTCGATATTCCCCGAGCGCAGCAAGCAGTTCGGACTCGGCAGCACTACGCCGGCGCAGATGATTCGCATCCTGGAGGCTCTCCACCGGCGGGAAATTGCCAGCCCGAAGGCGTGCGACGAAATGATCGCGCATTTGCTGGCCTGCGAGGACAAGAACAAGTTCTCGCGCGAGCTGCCGCCGGGGACTCGCCTGGCCCACAAGACCGGTTCCGTAAACGCTGTGCGCACGGACGCCGGACTGCTGATGTCGCCCAGCGGGCCCATCGCCATCTGCGTCATGACCGCCGACAACGACGACAAACGCTGGTCCACCGACAACGCGGCGGAAGTCCTGTGCGGACGGGTCGCCCGCATCATCTACGACTATTTCCACCCGGTACGGGACCGCACTGAGCCGGAGCTACCGCAGCGCTTGACGCAGGGCACGTCCGGACCGCTGGTGGAAGCCCTGCAGCGCACCCTCAACGCACGGCTCTCACCCTCGCCGGACCTCGGAGTCGACGGTGATTATGGCCCCGTCACCCGAGCCGCCGTATTGCGTTTTCAACAGGAGCAGCAACTGACCGCCACGGGCGACGTCGACAGCGAGACGTGGCGGAGGCTCAGTCCCCTGTTGCTCGAGGCCGCGCCGGTGCCTGCACCGGAGGTGATCAATACTGCGACCCTGCCTGTTGCACCGCCGGAGGAACTCCGAGCGCCCCCCTTAACCACCTGCAAGGCCTGGGTCGTGGCCGACGCGAAGACTGGCGTCCTGTTGTGGGGACACCAGGAACGCCGCCGGCTGGACTTCGCCAGCACGACCAAGATGATGACGGCGTATCTCGTATTGCGCTTGGCCGCCGAGCATCCCACTGTACTCGACGAACAGGTTACGTTCTCCCAGCGAGCCGATCAGACCGGAGGCTCGACCTCGACCTTGCGAGCCGGTGAACAGCTGCCGGTGCGCGAACTGCTGTACGGACTACTCCTGCCGTCCGGCAACGACGCGTCGGTGGCACTCGCCGAACATTTCGGCCACCGAGTCGGCCAGGGCACCTCTTCTACGCCCGACCCGGACCGGGCGCCGCTCGAGTCGTTCATACGCGAAATGAATCGGGCGGCAGCGTCACTCGGGATGCGCGACACGCAGTACCGCAATCCCCATGGACTGACGCAGGAAGGCCACCAGTCAACCGCGGCGGACTTGATCGTACTGGCCAGGGCCGCGCTCGACCTGCCAGCCTTCCGCCATTACGTCGGAACGCGCCAGCACGGCTACACCGTGCGCAGCACACTCGGATATGAACGGCATGTGCTGTGGAAGAATACGAACAAGCTGCTGGAGATCGATGGCTATCTCGGGGTCAAAACCGGCACCACGGATGCGGCCGGGGCGTGCCTGGTCTCTTGCGGGAATCGGGACGGTGACGAATTGCTGGTGGTGGTGCTGGGATCCGCTAGCTCCGATGCCCGTTACATCGACTCGCGCAACCTCTACCGCTGGGCATGGGCTCAGCGCCGCTGATCCCGTCCGGCCAGTATCACGGGGACGCGGACATAAGCATGCCGCGAACCTG
>JBFWYF010000117.1:0-12173 GCA_050186685.1 Pirellulaceae bacterium | reverse complement strand
TCAAGAAGGGGTGGATGGAGCACCTCGAGGCCTATAAGACACACTGTATCGACCAAGCGATGACGGTGCTGTCGGCAGGGCATGACATCAAGTGCATGTTCACGACACCGAAGTTGCTCGACGCGCTGTGTCAGCGGCTGGAGGCCGAGGGGAAGACGTTCAAGGACACCGGCATTACGGGCATCTTTTCGGGCGGAACCGAGTTCACTCCGCAGTTCACGCGATTCTGCATCGAGGAGTATTTCGGCGGACCGCCGGAGGTGAGCGGGATTTACATGACGCCGACCTACGGCAACACGCTGATGGGCTTGGCGTGCAGCAAACCGGTCTCCGCCGCCGAAGGTTACAAGATTTCCTACTACGCTCCTCAGCCTCGTGCGGTGATTGAGGTCGTGGATTTCGACGATCCGTTGAAGATTGTCAACTACGGCGATTCCGGGCGAGTCAAACTGACGACGCTGACCAAGGAATTCTTCGTGCCGGGATTCCTGGAACGAGACGAGGGCGAGCGGGAGCGTCCGTATGAGACGTTCCCCTGGGACGGCATCAGCGGTGTGAAGCCGTTCCGCGGCATTGCGGCGCAGACGACCGTGGGCGTTTACTGATTTCATCGAACTGTCGAATTGAGCCATGCGCGCGGCCACGGCCGCGGAACCGAGGAGTTTTCTGTGCTGAATATTCCGGTTATTCGTTGGGGCCAGCCTTATTCGTCGCTGGAAGTCGACACCGTCAACCATTTTTCGACGGGCGAACCGATTGCCAAGGTCAGCCAGGCGAATGGCGGCATCATCCAGCGGGATCTGCGATCGTCGAAGAAAGCACGCGACATCCTGCGGGAAATTCCGGCGCGAGAGCTGATCGAGCGGCTGAAGAAGGCAGCGGACCTGTACGAAAAGGAAACGCTGCCCATCGGCGACGGCAGTCAGTCGCCCGACGAGTTCGCTCATCAGCAGTCGGCCAGCACGGGGCTGCCCGAGCACATGTGCAAGGCGAACATGTCTAAGAACTCGTTCGTGTTGAAGAACATGGACAAGATCTTGGACTGCCTGACGCGCGGGCTGGACTTGAACATCCTGGCGAATGGTTATGGTGTCGAGAGTCGCGGGGTGGTGGTCAGCTACCAGGCTCAGGCCAACTGCTTGAGCGCGGTCTTGCCTTCGAATTCACCCGGCGTACATACCCTGTGGCTGCCGGCGATTCCTCTGCAGCTGGGGCTGGTCCTGAAGCCGGGTCCGCAGGAGCCCTGGACACCTTATCGCATGATGGCGGCGTTCGTGGGGGCGGGCATCCCTAAGGAAGTCTTCGCGCTCTATCCAGGTGGTCCCGAGGCGGGGGCCGCGGTGCTCGCGGCGGCCGAGCGGGCGATGATCTTTGGCGGTACCCAGACCGTCCAGCAATACAAGGGAAACCCTCGCGTCCAGGCGCACGGGCCAGGGTTCTCCAAGATCCTCCTGGGCGACGACGTCGTCGACCAATGGGAAAAGTACATCGACTTGATGGCCGAAAGCATTTATATCAACAGCGGCCGTGGCTGTATCAATTGTTCGGGCGTGTGGGCGTCGCGCCACACGCGTGAGATCGCCAAAGCGCTGGGCGACCGGCTGGGTCCCATTGAAGTGAAGGCCCCGACCGACCCCACGGCGGGATTGGCCGCCTTCACGGTGGCCGGCCAGGCGAAGGCCGTGTGGAACATGATCGAAGCCGACTTGAAGGAGCCGGGCGTTACCGACATGACGTCGGCTTACGGTCCGCGACTGGTCGAACAGGAACGCTGCGCGTACCTCCGTCCCACCATTGTCCATTGCGATTCACCGGACAAGGAGATCGCCAAGAAAGAGTACATGTACCCATTCTCGACCGTCGTTCAGTGCCCACAGAATCAGATGCTGGCCAAGATGGGCCCAACGCTGGTCTGTACGGCCATTACGGAGGACGAGAAATTCATCCGGGAACTGTCGGACGAGCCCCATATCGATCGGTTGAACATCGGGGCCATCCCCACGACGCGTCTCAACTGGCTACAGCCGCACGAGGGCAACATCATTGACTTCCTGTTCCGGTCGCGGGCGTACCAGATGTCCGAAGAACGAATGGCGAAATTGCGCTGAGAGATGACACCGTTCGACTTTCAACCGCGGACGCGCATCGTCTTTGGTCCCGACAAGATCGAAGCGCTGGGGGAGCTGGCGTCGGAGCTGGGCGCTCGCCGTGCGCTGGTCGTGACGGACCCGGGAGTGATTGCTGCCGGGCACGCCGAACGCGGCATTAAGGCGCTCGAGCGGGCGGGGATCGTGACATACATCTTTGATGATGTTCACGAGAATCCGACCACGCACGACGTCGGCCTGGGAGTGAAGCTGGCGACGCGGCACGATCCGGAGATCCTGATTGGCCTGGGCGGCGGAAGTTCGATGGACTGCGCCAAGGGCATCAACTTCCTTTACACCAATGGCGGCGAAGTGCAGGACTATTGGGGATATGGCAAGGCCTTGCGGGCCATGCTGCCGATGATCGCGATCCCCACGACATCCGGTACGGGCAGTGAAGCGCAGTCGTACGCTCTGATTTCCGACGAGCGGACGCACATCAAGATGGCCTGTGGCGACAAGAAGGCGGCGTTTCGGGTCGCGATTCTCGATCCGAAACTGACGGTCACCCAGCCGCCTCGCGTCACGGCGCTGACCGGGATCGACGCCATTGCCCATGCGTTGGAGACCTTTGTCTCTCGGCGCCGCAATCCGGCTTCGCTGGCCTTCAGCCGCGAGGCCTGGCATCTGCTGGCCAGCAATTTCGCCCGCGTGTTGGAGAGCCCGACGGATCTGGACGCGCGATCGGGCATGCAGTTGGGTGCGTGCTTTGCGGGCATGGCGATCGAAAACTCGATGCTGGGCGCGGCCCACGCGTTGGCCAATCCGCTGACAGCCGATTACGGCGTCGTCCATGGACAGGCCGTGGGGATGATGTTGCCCCATGTGATTCGGTTCAACGCCGGAGAGGTTTCCGCCTGGTACCGTGACCTGCTCGAGGTAACGGGCGGCGCGAACGGCTTCCCGGATCCAGGTGCGGGTGCCGACGGACTCGCGGCGTTCGTCTCGGACCTGGTGCGCAAAGCGTCGCTGGCCTTGCAGCTGTCCGAACTGGGTGTCGAGGAGAGCCGGCTGCCGGCGCTGGCTGCGGCAGCGGCCCAGCAGTGGACGGCCAACTTCAACCCGCGCCAGGTCGGCCAGGCAGAATTGTTGGAACTCTACCGGCAGGCATTCTGATAGAATGCAACCGGCCGGTTGGCCGGTCGAGACCGCACCGCCCGCGTCGGCTGGGATAATCCCGTCCGCCTCACCGTCCATCACGCCTCGATAACCTTCCTGTAGTGCAGGTGAACCGATGCCATCCAGCGCGCCCGTCCTGTTTTCGTCGCGACGCCTTCGCTCGCCGCTTACGGCCTCCTGGCGAGTCTTTGCCACCCTGTTGGTCGCGTCGTCGCTGTGGCACCAACCGGGCGTGACCGCTGCGGCGGATGCGAGCAGTTGGCCGCTATTTCGTGGCAATCCACAGTCCACCGGCACGACGGCGGGGCAGCTGCCGGACGGGCTGGACGAGCTCTGGAAATTCGAGGTGAAGGGTGGCGCTTTCGAGGGCACAGCAGCCATCGTGGGCGGCGTAGTCTACCTGGGCGACCTGGATGGCGCTGTGCGAGCGTGGGAACTGTCCAGCGGCAAACTGCGTTGGGAGAAAAAATTCGAGAGCGGCTTTATCGCATCACCGGCGGTGCGCGACGGCCGCATCTACCTCGGCGATATGGACGGCACCTTCTTTTGCCTGGATGCGGCAGGAGGCGACACCGTTTGGAAGTTTGCCACTGGCGCCGAGATTGACTCCTGCGCAAATTTTCACCGTGGCCGGGTGCTGGTCGGCTCCCAGGATGCAACGCTGTACTGCTTCGAGGCGGCCGGCGGCCAGGTCGTATGGCGTTTCACGATTGGTGATCAGATCCGCTGCACGCCCACCGTCGTTGGCGATCGAGCGTTCGTCGCAGGCTGCGACGGCAAGCTGCACGTCGTGGACCTGGAGAAAGGGACGGAGGTAGCCGGTGTGGAGATTGATGGGCCCACGGGTGTAACTCCGGCCGCGGTGGGAGAATTCGTCTATTTCGGCACCGAAGGAGGCACGGTCCACTGCGTTAACTGGAAAGAAGCGCGCACCGCTTGGACCTATCAACCCGACAAGGGAAGCCAGGGCTTTCGCAGTTCGCCTGCTGTTACCGACGATGCCGTAGTCATCGGTGGACGGAATCGCCAGGTCCTCTGCCTCGTCCCCGCAACGGGTACGTTGCGATGGTCGTTTCCAGCCAAGCAGCGAGTCGACTCGTCGCCCGTCATCGTCGGCCAGCGCTTGTACGTCGGTTCGGCAGACGGGCGGCTATATGGAATCGATCTTTCCCAAGGCAATAAAGTCTGGGAATTCGAGGCCAAGGGAGGCTTCAACAGTTCGCCCGCCGTGGCCGAGGGCAAACTTGTGATTGCGAGTGACGAGGGGGTGGTCTATTGTTTCGGCAGGAAGTGAAATGAGGAATACCAGCTGCGTGCGAGCGGGGCGCCCGGTCGACGAGCTGTCGCCGCAGCGACCACAATGCAGTATCGCCGGCCAGGAGCGCGGATACCTGGCAGGCGGCAAGCGTGCCCAGGTTACGTTCCGGAACCGATAAGCAACGGGCAGGACCGACGAATCATGGCGACCGATATCATTAAGACGGAAGTGGGCAGCTATTTCATCTCGAACTATCCGCCTTACTCTCAGTGGAACCGGGAAGCCCTGCCCGAGATCCAGTCGGCGCTGCAGCAACCGCCTCGGCCGGTGCCGCTCGGTCTTTACCTGCACGTCCCGTTCTGCCGGAAGCGGTGCAAATTCTGTTATTTCAAGGTCTTCACCGAAAAGAACTCGTCCGAGATCGAGACGTACGTCTCGGCGCTCTCGCAGGAGATCGAGCTGGTCAGCCGGCTGCCGGTCATGGGAGGCCGCCCGTTCCGCTTCGTCTATTTCGGGGGCGGCACGCCTTCGTTCCTGTCCGCCAAACAGCTGACGTCGCTTGTCGACCGGCTGCGGGCCAATATCAATTGGGACAAGGCGGAAGAGGTCACCTTCGAGTGCGAACCGGGGACGCTGTCAGAATCGAAGCTGCGCACGATCCGTGAACTCGGAGTGACGCGACTCAGCCTGGGCGTCGAGAACTTTAGCGACGAGGTGCTGCGTGAGAACGGGCGCGCTCATCTGGCCCCCGAAATCTACCGGGCCTGGGATTGGATCGTCGCGACCCAGTTTCCGAACGTGAACCTGGACCTCATCGTGGGGATGGTCGGCGAGACGTGGGAGAACTGGCAGGACAACATCCGCCGCACGCTGGCGCTGTCGCCGGACAGTGTCACGATTTACCAGCTGGAGTTGCCCTACAACACGGTGTACTCGAAGGACATCCTGGGCAACCAGGTGGAATTGCCGGTGGCGGATTGGCCGACGAAACGGGCGTGGCTGGATTACGCCTTTGACGAGTTGTCGGCAGCCGGCTACCACGTGTCGAGCGCCTATACAATGGTCAAAGACCCGCATCGAGTTAACTTCAGTTATCGCGACAATTTGTTCGGTGGTTCCGATCTCTTGGCCACAGGCATCGCGAGCTTCGGGCACGTCTCGGGAGTCCATTACCAGAACCTGCCAGAGTGGAAGGATTACGTGGGCGCGCTGCTGGAGAGGCACGAGTTGCCGCTGGGCCGCGCGCTGCGGCCAACACGCCATCAGTTGTTGATCCGCGAACTGATCTTGCTGCTGAAAACGGGTCATCTCGACGCCGGCTACTTCCGCCAGAAGTTCGGCGCCGAGATCCTCGATGAATGGCGCGAGGTGTGGCAGGACTACGTCGAATCCGGATATGTGACCATCGACGGCGAGCAGATCGAACTGACCCGGAAGGGACTATTATATGCCGACGGGTTGCTGCCCCCCTTCTTCGAAGAGGCACATCGAGGCGTGCGGTACACATAACGGGCGACGACTTTGAGCGAGGCACCTGGGCGAGTGTGAGCGACGAGCTGGTATTTCTCATGGGCCAGTACGAGGCCCGCTTCCCAACCGACCGGATGTACGCCCGAAACCATATGTGGGCCGTCCGCGAGGCAACGGGAGCGTACCGTTGCGGCTTCACCGCTTACGCGGTGCGGCTGCTGCAGGACGTCTATTTTCTCGACTGGTCCGTCGATGCCGGAACGGTCCTGGCGGAACGGCAAGAGATCGGTTCGATCGAAAGCAAGAAGGCCGAGAGCGCGCTGTACGCCCCCCTCGCCGGTCGACTCGTCGAATTCAACGCCGCTTTGCTCAAAGATCCGTCGGGAATCAACGTCGATAAGTACGGGAACGGGTGGCTCTTCAGGATTGACGGTCCGGGCGACTCGCTGCTGCAACCGCAGCAATACCTGGAACATCTGGATTCGGTTTGGGAAGTGACGCAGCGGACGATCAAAGGACAGCTGAACGAATAACCATGGCGAAGCGCATTGCAGTCGTAGTCTCGCAGGGCCAGAGTGCCAGTCCGGCCAAACGGAAGCTGGAAGAGGACATTGTCACCGCGTTGCTCCTCGAGCCCGGCGTGGATGTGACCGTCATCCCGCATCTGTACGATCTCAAGTCGGATGGGACTGGCTGGCTGGCCCTGCAGGGGATTTCCGGCGACATGATTGTGTTGGCGTGGCTGTACGATCGGGCCACCCGGTGGACGCTGGACCGCCACGGCATTCGCGGGCGGGAGGGCGTTTCGCTGCTCGCGCAGCAGGATGAAGGGGAAGACGACGAGGCGGAAGACGACGAGGCCGAGGCGGATGAAGGCCGCGCGGCGGACGCCGACGCTGCCGGAGCCGGTGATGAAAAGATCCGCGTCGCCGAACAGCGGTCGGTCCCATCGCGCCGCATTTACTGCATCGACTTGAGGGCAAAAACGACAGCGCAGGCGTTCCTCGACGAGGTGCGTCGCATTGTGCAGGAGGCGAACTTGCCGCTGGTTCAGCTGGGCGGGTGGTTAGGCGGTCAGCCGACGCCGCAGCAGCTGGTGCGATTCACGATCCCTCAGAACGACACGGCCTTGCCGCTGATACCGTCACCGCGTGCGGAGCCACGGGGCGAAGGCGATTCGCTGAAGTCCGAAACGTTCGGGGCGGCGAATGCCCTGACGTCGCCCTGGACCGGCGCCGCGGTAATCGCGGAAGATTCCGAACGGCGTTGGTACCCTGTCATTGACTACAGCCGATGCACCAATTGCATGGAGTGCATCGACTTCTGCTTGTTCGGCGTCTATGGCATTGATCGTACGGAGACGATCCTGGTGGAGCAGCCGGACAATTGCCGCAAAGGTTGTCCCGCGTGCAGCCGCGTCTGTCCTGAGAACGCCATTATTTTCCCGCAGCACAAGACGCCGGCCATCGCCGGAGCACCGGTCGGACTGGTCAGCCTGAAGATCGACCTCTCACGACTATTCGGAGCTCCCGATCAGGGGAAGTCGGCGGCAGAAATCGCGGCTCTGGAACGTGACGAGCAGCTCATGATGGCTGGCCGCCAGCCGGTAGGCGTCTCGGCAGGCATGCCAAAGCGCCAGGAAGGCAAGTCGGCAGCGCCGAAAGACGACCTCGACGCCCTGCTCGACGCGCTCGACGACGCCGACCTGTGAGGCATCTCGAACGGGGTCCGGGACACGCGCAGCGCCTGCCAGCAGCACGCACGGCGTCTGACCTGGATTCCCAGCCAACCACACTCTTGGAGAAACGGACATGATGCGCCGCAGACTGGACCGTCGGCAATTCGGGCAGGCCGCCGGAGCGACCCTGGCTTGGTGGTCTGTGCATCAGCCCCTCGGTGCCTGGGCTCAGCAGGCGAAGGCTCAGGGTCCGAATGCCGCCGAGTTTATTCCGGGCAAGGATCCCAGGCTGCTGGCGCACAACACGAAAGTTGGTGAAATCGAAACGCCTTTGCCGCTGCTGCGAGACTATGCCATCACACCGCCGACACTGCTGTTCGTGCGCAGCAACCAGCCGCTGGCCGACTCGCTGAGTCTCGAGCCGGCGCCCCTAGCCGGCTGGACGGTCGAATTTCACGGACTGTTGAACAGCAATCGAACGCTGGCCGCCGTCGAACTGGCCGCACTTCCCGCGGTGGAGCGAGAGCTGGTTCTGCAATGCTCGGGAAATGGCCGGGCCTTTTTCTCGCGCGCGGCGCAGGCGGACGGCGTTCAGTGGCAGCACGGCGCGATGGGGAATGTACGTTTTCGGGGTGCGACGCTCGCCTCGGTCCTCCAACATCTCGGGCTGGAGGTGCAGCCGACGGCGAAGTTCGTCGCGATGGAGGGCGCCGATGCGCCCGCCGAAACCGGGGCGGCGGATTTTGAGCACAGCATACCCTTGGCCGACGCTCTCGAGCGATCGATTCTGGCATGGGAGATGAACGGGCAGCCGCTCCCGCGAGTCCATGGCGGGCCTGTGCGATTCGTTACGCCGGGCTTTTATGGCACGATGCATGTCAAATGGCTGCGCCGCTTGCGATTCGAGGCGGAGGAATCGCGGAACTACCACCACGTCGGCCGTTACCGCACGCCGCGCCGTCCCATTACCCCGGGCAGCCCGTTCCACTCGAACCTCGCGAACAGCGATCCGAATTGGAATATGAAGCTGAAGAGCGTCATCTTCGCTCCGCTCGGCAAAGACCCTATCCAGACCGGAGTCGTGCCCGTGCGCGGCGTCGCCTGGAACGACGGCACAACCCGGATCACGGCGGTCGAGTTGTCGCAAGACAATGGTCAGACTTGGTCGGCCGCCGAACTGACCGTTCCCGACAGCCCCTATGCCTGGCATCCCTGGCAAGCCGAAGTGCGTCTGGCCGCCGGGAAACACACGCTCCAGTGCCGGGCGATCGATGCGGCCGGCCAGACCCAGCCGCAGGACGGTTCTATTGCCTGGAATCCCGCTGGTTATGCCTGGAACGGCGTCGATCGCGTCGAGATCCAGGTCAGTTGATCACCGGACGCAGCCTCTTATGCGACCGGTGCGTTCCTGGATCTCGCCGGGGGCCGCTGAACCATCCCGATTACCCTCGTAGCCACGTACGCCCGTAGCCATGTTCGCTAGATTGTGGGCCCCTCCGAGAGTGGCCCGCCCGGGCCCAAGCGGGGGATTCCCCCTTTCTGGTGAAAGGGGCCACGAGCGGCGAAAGGGACTACAGCAATTCTTGATTCCCGCTTCAGGCGACGCTAATATCCCCCCCACAGACTTCGGCACCATGTCAACTTAAGTGTCGTTGCATGCCAAGCGGCAATAGAAGGAACACCTAGAGATGTCCCGAAGAAAACCCCGTCATCCTGGTCCGGAGTCAGTCGCCGGCTTTACGCTGGTAGAATTGTTGGTCGTTATCGCCATCATCGGCATTCTGGTATCCCTGCTGCTGCCAGCCGTTCAGTCGGCACGTGAGGCAGCGCGGCGCATGGAGTGCTCGAACAAGCTGAAGCAGCTCGGCTTGGCGATGCATAACTACGAGAGCACGCATGGACAGTTTCCGACGGGAACGATCAACGCTCGCACCGACAACCCCAACGACCCGAATGGCCGGAATGGCGGGGGTGCCGTGGGTATCGGCGGGCCGTGGATCTGCCTGATGCTCCCATTCCTCGAGCAGCAAGCGCTCCACAACAACTTCATGAAGATCGTGAACGAGCGCCCGGAAGTCGTCGACTGGTTCGGGAATGCGACCTACGCGGCCACGCCGATTGGCGATAAGCACTTGCCGTCGATGGACTGCCCGACTCACCCGTTCACGGACGAGCGGCTGTCGAACGGCACGAACATGGAACATCTGGCGCGTGGCAACTACTGCGCGAATTACGGGAACGGCGGCTACGGCCAGACCTACACCAAGAACCCGGTAAATGGGGGACTGTTCGGCAATAACCATGCGATCGGCATGCGCGATGTAACAGACGGGACTTCGAACACCCTGGCCTTCAGCGAGTTGAAGTATCGCTTGCCCAGCACGACGGGACCTTCCACTCAGGACACCCGCGGTACCTGGCCGTACGGCGTCATGGGAGCGAATATTTTCAGCACACGTATTGGTCCGAACACAGCCGCGCCGGATGGTGTGTGGGGGTGTCGCAATTTCCCGAGTCCACCGGTCAAGATGCCCTGCGTCCAGGTCGGGACTCCCTACAACGAACTCGCCGCGGCAGCTCGCAGCTACCATCCAGGCGGCGTACAAACTTGTCTGGGCGATGGCAGTGTCCGTTTCGTTTCGGAGAATGTCGCCCTGCTCGTCTGGCAGGCGCTTGGCAGCCGTGGTGGATCGGAAGTATTGGGCGAGTTCTAAGGTGAGACACCTCATGACCTATAAGTGGCATTTCGAGTGGCTATGTTGCGGATGCCTGGTGCTCGGGTTCGCAGCCGGATGCGGGTCCTCCGATCAGGTCGAAGTTTTCCCCGTTCGGGGGACCGTGTACCTGGATGATAAGCCGATGAAAGGTGGAGGAGCGGTCGCGTTGGTCCCCACCACGAATCAGGCTGGAGCTGCGGCAGGCGGCGAAATCAAGGAGGACGGTACCTACGAGCTGTCGACGTACGGCACGGGCGATGGATCGATGGCAGGCGATTTTAAGGTCACGGTTGTCCAATCGGTCGTAATAGAACCAGAGGCCACCCCCGATGGTTCGAAGCCGACGACGGGTCCGGTCGTCACCGTTCCGGAGGCGGAGCGGATCCCGCCACTGTATGCCAATCCCTTGGAGACACCGGTTACGATCAAGGTGGAATCGAAGCCGAATGAGATCGATATCCATTTGAAGCGCAAGCCCTAGTTGAGCGATCCATGGCAATTGGGGCGTTGCCCGAAACCCAAACGGCCCTCCCCCCCGCCCGAGGCGCCAATCGGGGCTGGCTGTTCGGACCGGCGTGGGATGCCTTGCTGATTGCGAACATCGCCTGGCCCGTGCTGGTTGTCGCTCAGTTGACGGACGACTTCGGTGGGCGGGCGGGCGTGCAGTTCTGGCAGCTGTACTTTGTCACGACGCCCCATCGCTGGATTACGTTAGCGCTGGTTTTTTTCGATAGGGAGCGGTTACGTTCCCGCCCAGTCGCGATCCCAGCGGTCGCCGGTACCGTGGTGGCCGTGTGTCTGGGCGTCCATCTGACGACGGGCGCGCTCACGTGCCTGCTGGCGGTGGATTACGTGTGGAACGCCTGGCATTTCGCCGCTCAACATCACGGCGTTTATCGCATCTACCAGCGGTGGGGCGAGCCACAACGTCTAGCCGGGCTGGCGGTCGAGAAGTGGCTGCTTCGTTCGTTCGTGCTGTATGTGGTGTTCCGCGTCGCGGGAACAACGTGGCATTTACCGGAGCTCGAGCGCATCTTGCACCTAGCGGACTGGTGGGTGCTGACAATCCCGCTGTATTTGTTGGCAGGGGACCTGGTCCGAACTCGGGGAGTCGCCAGCGGCCAGACGCTTTATTTGATCAGTGTGGTAGCGTTGTATGCCAGTCTCCTGGGGTCCGCCCATTACGCTCGACCGGCCCTGTTGCTGTCCCTCGCCACGGCGTCGGCGCTGTTTCACGCCATCGAGTATCTCGCGCTGGTCAGCTGGACCGTGCGCGACCGGCGACAGTCGATCGGCGTGCGCATGGGCTGGCTCGGCCAGCTCGTTCCGCACTGGCTGTTCGCCGTTGGACTGTTTGTCGTCGTGCTCGGCGCCGGGGGCTGGCTACTGGAACAGCGTTGGATGAAACTCTGGCTGACACACAACGTCGTCGCCGCCTTACTGCACTACGCTTATGACGGGATGATCTGGCGAAAGAGCAGGACCAAGGTCCTATGAAGCGATCTACGGCGAGAACTTCCATTCGTGCGGCGCCGGCCGCCACGTGGCGAGTGGGTTCACTGGGAGTGGCCATTGGATTGTTGAGCGTGGGGGCCGGCTGGATGGGTTGGCATGAGATGCCGGCCCCGTTTGTCTGGCGTGATGTAGCCACCGTGAGCTGCTTAGCCGCATTGCCGTTCGCCCATTGGCTGACGCAGCGATGGATCTCTTGGTGGGGAGCCGCCCGCCTGCTGGGTACCGGGGCCGCAATCGGCGGGTTGTGCCTGTTGAGCATGATGGGATTC
>JBFWYF010000116.1:0-12193 GCA_050186685.1 Pirellulaceae bacterium | reverse complement strand
CTCAGTGAACACGCGGGGGGTAGAAAAATATTCTCGTAAGCCCTCCGCGGCTGCCTAAGTCGCGGCGCGCGTGAGCGCCGGGACGTGGTATTGCTTGGTGGTTGAGTGCGAACCCGTACGTTCTTGACGTGTCGTGTTCGACGGACGGGGAACGCTGGCCGAGGAGAACGGCGAGTTCCGACTGTTTAGCGGCGCGCGATCGTTCCGCTATACCAGCGGCGATCAACCCCGCACTGGATTTCGCCTTCCTCGCACTGCGGGCCCACGGCTGGACTGTGAATGGAGTAGGCCGGGCCCTGCTCACCACGGCGGGTGGCTTGTGGCAGTTCTCGCATGAGGATTGAGGCAACGATGAACATCTATTACTGGTTCCCTGTGACCGCCCTGATCTTGGGCGCGCTTCAAGTCAGCGCCGTTGGAGAGGAACGAACCGCCCCCCTGATCGTGGCTCACCGCGGGATGCTACAGCATGGACCGGAGAACACCCTTGCCAACTTCCGAGCCTGCCTTGAACTGCGCCTCGGTTTTGAATTCGACGTGCAGCGCACCAGGGAAGGCCAGCTCGTCTGCATCCACGACGACACCATCAATCGAACGACCAACGGGATGGGCAATGTCGCTGACCTGACAATGGACGAGATTCGCCGCTTCGACGCGGGAAGCTGGTTCGACCCGGCGTTCGCGGGCGAAAAGGTTCCGACCGTCGACGAGGTTCTGATGCTGGTGGCCGAACATCGACAGAAGAATGTCCTGATTGCTGTCGATCTGAAAGCGGTAGACGTCGAAGCGGATGTCGTGCGGATGGCCGAAAAGCACAAGATCCTCCACCGGCTCCTCTTCATTGGCCGAACAATCACCGAACCGAAGGTACGCGAGCGGATTAAGGCGGCCTCGACAGAGGCCCAGACGGCAAGCGTCGCCAACAGCTTCGACGAATTCTCCCAGGCACTGGCTGCGCCCCACACCGATTGCGTCTATTTCCGCTACTTGCCTCCCAAGGAGCAGATGGCAGCCGTGCGTAGCGCGGGGAAGCGGTCCTTCATCGCAGGCACACCCGTCAGTGGCAATGTTCCCGACAACTGGAGGCAGGCGTTTGAGGTCGGGATCGACGGCATCTTGACGGATTTCCCCTTGGAGCTGCGGGCGACGTGGAGGAAGGGGCGGGGCCCGTGAACAACCTCCAACGGCCGGCAGGCTGATTTGCCGTTGGGGCCCGACGGGCTACTCTAGCCGACCGTCACCGGTTTGGCTCGGCGAATCAGAGCGGGATCGATCGTGACGCCGAATCCGATTCCCGTCGGACAGCGGACGACGCCGTCCTGTGCCTTCAAGGACGAAGTCTCGCAGTGCACGGGCAGTTGCGAGTTGCCCTTGAACTCCATAAAGGGCCCCGCATTCGGCGTGAAGGACGCGAAGTGGACCACCTCGACGTAGCCTAAGCCCCCGCCCGACATATGCGGCACGACGCTCAGCCCGGCATGGGCCGCCATGCGGGCCACCTGGGTCGCTCGGATCAAGCCCCCGCCGTAGTGCAGATCGGGCTGTACGATGTCCACTCCCCGATGCGCGATCATCCATTTCCACCGGTGCATGCTGTATTCCTGCTCGCCGCCAGCGACGGGCATCGTCAAGGCGTCGGCCACCGCCTTCGTGCTCCACAGATCATCGAATTCGCAGGGCTCTTCGTAAAACCCATAGCCATGGGCCTCCAAGATCCGCCCGATTCGGATAGCTTCGTTCGCGTCGTAGGAGCTGTTCGAGTCGGCATACAGCGTCATGGCGTCGCCAAACTTCTTCCGGGCCAGCACAATCAGCGCTTCGCTCCGACCGGGCAAGGAATCCGCGTTGCGGCTCATCCTTCCCCCAAGGCGAAACTTCAATGCGCGGGCTCCCGAGTCAGCCACCAGTTTCTGCAGATTCTCGATCTCCTGCTCCGGCGTGTTGCCCCGGACGCCACTGGCAAAATACACACCGATGTCCCGTTTCCGTGCTCCGCCGAACAGCTTCGCCAGCGGTTGCCCCGAGGCGTGCGACAACAACTCCAGCACTCCCATCTCAACCGCCGCCACGGCGACCCACAACGCCAGGCCCTGCAGCTTGTAGTTGTCCGCGTGGCGATACACATCCCACAGCAGCGTCTCCAGTTCCCGGGCATCCCGGCCCACAAACACGGGCACCACGCTGCCGAGCAGGATGGGGTACAGTGTCCTGATCTTGGCCTGGTGCGGGACCGTCACGACTTCCAGACCACTCGTCGATCGCGTGCGGAGCAAGTAGACCCTGCCCTCGCGCAGCAGCTCGATCGACGCGATCCGGACGGGTTCTGTGACGTGCCCGAGCTGAAGGACCGGCGTATCAAGGATCTTGGTGAGGTCCGTCATCAACTCTTGGGGCGACTTGGCCGATCCGGTCGGCGTTTCGCCGTGCACCGTCGAGCTAGGCGACAGTCCCGCTGTAGTCGCCAACGAGACCGCGGACGACTGCAGAAAACGTCGGCGCGAGATCATGATCGGTTCTCCCCCGTGAAAGAGAATGCTCGGCGAAGACTCCAACTTGCCCACCGGCCCTGGTGCGGTCAGGCAGCAGTATGTCGAGCTGCCTCGGAAGAGGCAACATCGCCGTAGGCGGCGAGAATGCATCCCGACATGAGGCGAGGGGGTTGCATACACCGCGCGCATCGGAGTGAATCGACAGCTAACCCGCCGGCGCGTAAGATGGCTCGCTCCTCAAAGCCCCTCGCGCAACGTCGCTGGAGACGCTCCATGGCACGACTTGTCCGTCCTACCTTGTTGCTCTGGCTTCTGGCCGGTCCAGTCGTGGGGCCGGGTGGGCCGTCGAGCGCTTGGGCCAAGGATTATCTCGTCACGATCGGCGGTGGTTATGAACCGGAGGAAACCCAGGCCTCGCTCGAGGAAAACGTCCTCTTCCTGCAGCGTATTCTGGCACAGCATTATTCGGCCGACCGTCGCCATGACGTGTTCTTCTCCGACGGCGAAGACCCTGAGCCCGATCTGCAGGTGTTGGCCGAGCCTGAAGCGGGCCCAGCACGGCCCGTTACGGACTTGCTCGCCGCGCTGCATCGCCGCGGCGGTCCGGCCGGACCTGCCGTGACCTATCGCAATCATCGAGTGCCCGAAGTCGCAGGCGGCAATTCGCCGGAAGCGATCCGAGACGCACTCACACGCATCGCCCGCGAAGTCACCGCTGGCGACCGGCTGTTAATCTACGTCACGGCCCACGGCGGACCGGGTGGGCGTCGTGATCCCCGCAATACGACCATCTCCTGCTGGAACGACGAGTCGATCTCAGTGCGCAGCCTGGCCGGTTGGCTGAACGACGTGCCCGCCGAGGTCCCAGTCGTCCTGGTGATGGCTCAATGCTATTGCGGTGGGTTCGCGGACCTCATCTTTGCGGACTTGCCGAAGCGCACCAAGCTGGCGAAGGCCGTGCGCGTCGGGTTCTTTGCTCAGCAGTATGATCTGCCGGCGGCGGGTTGCCGCCCCGACATCGAACACGATCTGGAATTCAGTAGCTATTTTTGGGGCACCCTGATCGGCCAGAGCCGTAGCGGGGATCCATTGCCCGGCGGCGACGCCGACCAGGACGGAACCGTGACGTTCGACGAGGCCTTTGCCCATGCGGTCATCGTCGGCAAGACGATCGATATGCCCCTGAAGGCCTCCGATGTGTTGCTCGAGAGTTTCAGCCGCATCCCCGACCACACACTTGTCCGGAACCGCGAGCGACGTCCCGCACGGCGCGACGAACCGGACGATTCTGACGCTTCTCCGACCGTTCAGACGTCGGACCTCCCCGCCCCTGTCGACGCCGACTCGAATGCTACCCTCGCGACGCTGGCCGGGCCGATCCGCGAACTGGCACGCGACGCCTCGCCCGCGATTCAGCGGATTATTAAGGAGCTGTGCCGACAGCTCGATGTGTCTGCGGACAAGACCTTCGCCGAACTGCTGGAAGCCTACGATCGCTGGCGCGACGAACGCCCCTCGCCCCGCGGACGACGGCGTTCCAGTTCCGGGCGGCGCGAACTGCTGGTCGCGGTCGGCGAGCGATGGCCCGAGCTCGCAGATCCCCGCGGCTGGAAACAGTCGAAGCTCTTGGATGCCCCCGGCCAGGCGGCCCTGTTGGCCGAGATCAAGCAGCTGCCGACCTATGCCGTGTACGAGGAACGACGTCTGCAACGGGAACAGCAGTCCCAGGCAGCCGAAGACCATGAGCTGCGCGAAGTCCTCTATCGTCGCCTGATCGATACGCTGGAGAATGCGGTGCTGGCGCGTAATCTGCCGGCCGTGGCTCCGCACGAAGTCGTCTTGCACTACGAGCGTATGCTGCAGCTGGAACGCAGTTCGCTTCAGCCCATGAGTCGCTAGCTAGTGCTGTTTCCGGTTGACAAGTTTCGCGCCAGCATCGACGAATGGGTGCCACTGGCAGGCCGCCGACACGAAGGCACTTACGCCGCGAGATTCCGCCCGGCGGCCAGCCAGTGTGAAGTCTCGCTCGATTCCGCACTGGCTGGCCGCCTCCCCAATCGAGCGCAATTACCCAACTTCTCTCGGCGGCCTGCCAGTGCCACTCAGTGAGGTCTGCTTTACCCAAAACTGCGCGAAAGTTATGAACCGGAAGCGGCACTAGCGGGCAGGGAGTTCAGGGCGCACCGATCACTCCATACTTGCGGCAGATGTGGCGTACTTGTTCTGGATCGATCGCTTCGACGCGGTGCCCTTCGCGACCCGCGGTCGTCGTCGCCTGCAGCAGGCTGTTCAAAATGGCTTCCTCCGTTGCCTCGCGCACGGCCTGGAACAGGGGCGACAGGCGATCGTCGCGCAAAATGGTCTTCGTTTCTACGGACGACGACTGGACATAGGGTTGTCGTAAGGCAGCCGGTGTGGCAAAAGCGATGACATAGTCGCCGCTGCCATGGGTCATGGGCGACCCCACGGCGGCCAGGCCCAGTGGGGCGCGACGAGCGAGTCGACCGAGTTGCCGGGCGTCGAGCGGCGCGTCGGTCGCCACGACGATCATGCACGAACCGTGTTCAGGCTTTCCGACTTCCTCCTGCAGATAATAGCGCCCGAGTTCCCGCCCTACCGGTGCGCCGCCGACCGTTAGCAGGCCATCGAAGTTCGTCTGCACGAGCACCCCGACCGTAAAACCTCCGAGGTTCGCCGGGATGCGTCGCGAGGCGGTGCCGATTCCACCTTTCCACCCCAAACAACGCGTCCCGACTCCTGCGCCCACACAGCCCTCAACCACCGGGCCGGTCTCCGCGCTGGCCAAGGCACGCGTGACATCCGACGCCCGAACGTGCTGGCCGCGAATATCGTTCAAATACCCGTCGTTGCACTCGCCGACGACCGGATTTACGGAGCGGACATCCTCGTTTCCGGGTTGTCCCAGCGACCAGGCCACGACGGCATCGGCTGCCGCGAACGCGCTGAGCGTGTTCGTCAAGACGATCGGCGTCTCGAGCACGCCCAGCTCCGCGACTTGCGTGGCGCCGATCAATTTTCCAAAGCCGTTGGCCACATGCATGGCGGCCGGTACCTTGGCTTGAAATACGTTCCCTCCGTGAGGCACGATCGCGGTGACCCCGGTGCGAATATGTTGGGCCTCGATGCGCGATTGATGTCCGACCCTCACACCTTCCACGTCGGTGATCGAGTTCCACTTGCCGGTGGCAAGGATGCCAATCCGGATGCCCAGATCGCGGACCCGGGGACGAGGTGCGATCCCCTCCGTCGCCGGCTCCCGCACATCCGTTGAATCACTTCGCCGCAACACCGCCGCTGCGAATCGAGCCCCAATTTCGAGCTGGCTCGCAGCGCTGAAGTGATGTGTGTTGACGTTCGGCAAGTCGTCCACATCGATCCACGCGATCTGCGTCAGCGTTTCGGCGATCTGCACCTGAGCCTGTCGGACCCGTGCCATGGGCGAGCTCAAAGCGGGGTCCGGCCTCGGTTGCGCGATCCGCGAGAATACGCTCCGGGCCAGTACAAATGGCGCTCGCGGCGCGGAATATCGCTGACGAAGCGATTCGATCAGCGACCGGAGATGCGACGCGTACTCGTCCGCCAACCGGCCGTGGATCGCGTCGTCGATACCCTGATGCCAGACAAAGCCCACCACCCGATAGGACTCCCCTTGAGCCCTCAACTCCGCGAGACGCGCGTCCACGAATCGGGTCCAGGCCGTAAAGAGGCTCCCTCCGGGAGCCCAGGGCCAGGTGGCGACGTCCCGCGAGAAATTGGCGTGGACCTTGATGATCGCCAGATTGCGCCAACCCGCCGCGTATAATCCGCGCGCCAGTCCGACTTCCGGGCCGTGGATCAGCTGGCCTTTGATCGTCTGACCTCGGATCGGCCCCCAAGGCAGGTACTGGGGTGACTGCTCGGCTGCGACAGCGCCCGACAGCGGTGCGACCGTAAACCGCGTGGCCTTGTCCGCCTCGGTTGCCACGAAGCCTGGCGGGACCTGAATCTCCGAATCGGCTCCTGCCATGTTCGATTGGCCGGCGAGCAGAAAGACATTCCATGTCGGCGGTTCCGCTGGCAGCGGCGCCCCAACGGCGAGGCTAGCAGCCACCGCCCATCCGCAGGCTAAGAGTCGGCGTCGGTTCGCCAGCCGGACGACTGGTTCGCCTGGCGAGACACGTGTGTCGATCATGAAGTGAGCCTCGCAAACCACGGGATTGGGACGCTACACGCTACCAGAGCAGGCCCCGAGTTGGCCACCAGGCCTGGAGGCTGTGGGGAGTTAGGCTGGAGGCTGTGGGGAGTTAGGCTGGAGGGGGAATGTGCCACCGCCGTCCTCGACGACGGCACGAGATATGCCTGTCGTGTCTCCCGTCGAGACTTCGTCACTTGCGAGGGAATGCCTGCCATGACTCCTGTACGGCCCGTCGTTTTGATCACCGGTGCCTCATCCGGCATTGGGCGCGCGACCGCTGCGCGGCTGCATGCCGCCGGCTACGAAGTCTTCGGTACCAGCCGCCAGCCGACGAGCGACACGCTGGACGGCTTTCACATGGTGCCTTTGGAAGTCACTTCCGATGATTCAGTCGCGGCATGTCTAGGCGAAGTCCGGCGCCGGACGGGGGATCGGATCGACGTGCTGATTAACAACGTCGGTACCGGGATCCTGGGGGCGTGCGAGGAGTCTTCGACGGAACAGGTCCGCCAACTGTTCGACATCAACCTGTTTGGCGCCATCCGCATGACGAACGGCGTTTTGCCACTCATGCGCGAGCGGCGGGAGGGGCGGCTTCTCTTTCTGAGCTCGGCAGGCGGGATCGTATCCCTGCCGTTCGCCGGCTACTATTGCGCCACCAAACATGCCTTGGAAGCGTACGTCGAGGCGCTGCGGCTCGAGATCGAAGGGCAAGGGCTAAGCGCCTCGTTAATCGCTCCGGGAACCGTCCGGACGCTGGCAGGCGACAAGGCCATCACGCCGGACCGTCCTCGCGAGCCTTACGCCAGCGCTCGGGAACGCGTTCGTGCGGAGTATGTCGAGGCGATCCATCGGGGTATGGATCCGGACAAAGTGGCGGAGACCATTCTGCACGTGCTGCGATCGGCCCGAACCCAACCGCGCTACGTAGTCGGTTGGCAGTCGTGGGGAGCATCTTGGGCCAAGGCTGTGTTCTCGCCCAGTTGGGTCGAAACCGGCGTGCGTTATCTGGCGCGCACCGCTACGCGACATTGATCGAAGGGTGTGGCACTGGCTCCACCGACTCCGCCAGCGTTCCCCTCGCGAGCCAGCCCACCTCCACCTAAAGACACTGGCAGAGCCAGTGCCACACTTGTCCACCTGAAGACACTGGCAGAGACGGCAGAGACAGTGCGACACCTGCCCACCTGAAGACACGGGCAGAGCCAGTGCCACACCTGCCGAAGTATCGGGCAGGGAAACAAGCTTGTTTCCGCTGGCCGAACGGGCTAGGCTCTGAAACCAGGAGTCCTCACTCCGCTTCTACGCTCGTTATCCGCTGGGTCGTACCACCAGTCCGGCCCTAACCACGGAGTGCTTACAACCATGTTGCCTCGCCGGACGCTGTTCTTGTGCGGACTCAGTTGGGTTCTGTCGGCAGTCGGAGTGTCGGCTCAGACCCCTCCTGTTGCGCAAAAGCCGTTGCATAAGTTCCTCGCCGCGGAGGATCGAACGGGAGTCTCGTTGGCCTACATTTGGCTGGATATTGCGGAAGAGGCCACCGCTCGCGAAGTGGACCTGCACGCCGCTCGTCCGACGATCATTGCCCGCACGCTCGCCATCTGGGCCACCGCCATGTTTGACGCGTGGGCAGCCTACGATGATAAGGCCGTCGGATCGCGGTTGGGCGGTTCCCTGCGGCGGCCAAAGTCCGAGCACACCTTATCCAACAAGCAAAAGGCCATCAGTTACGCGTCGTTCCAGTCTTTGGCATTCGTCTATCCCGAGTCGCGCCGGTACCTGGAAGATGAGATGCTGAAGATGGGCTATGATCCGAGCGTCGTTTCGACTGACTCCGCGACGCCCGAGGGCATTGGAAACCTGGCGGCGCAGGCTGTCATCGCGTATCGCCGGAACGACGGTGCGAATCAGCTCGGTAACGAGATCGGCGGCAACGGAGAGCCCTATGCGGACTACACGTATTACCAACCGGTCAATCCACCTGACAAGATCTTGGATCCGGATCGCTGGCAACCTATCACCTTTACCTTGCCCGATGGTCGAAAGGTCACGCCTGGGTTTCTGACGCCTCACTGGTATCGGGTGAAGCCGTTTGCGCTGGAAAGCAGCTCGCAGTTCCGGCCCGGTCCGCCGCCGAAGACCACGACCGATGACGCGGTCCTGCAGAAAGAAACGGCCCAGGTGCTGGCTTACAATGCCCACCTCACACCGGAGCAGAAAGCGGTCGTCGAGTTCATGCGCGATGGCCCGCGTTCGACGGGACAGAGCGGGCACTGGTTGCGTTTCGCCCAGGACGTATCGCGGCGAGATCGGCATACTCTCGATCAGGACGTCAAATTGTATTTTGCAGTGGCGAATGTCGCCTCGGATGCTTTTATTTCCTGCTGGGAAACGAAGCGCTACTACGATTCGTCGCGGCCTTGGACCCTGGTCCGCCATTACTATCGCGGACAGACCATCACAGGGTGGGCGGGGCTGGACGGTGGAGTCAAATTGATGCCTGCTGAGGAATGGCACCCCTACTCGCCACTGTCATTCATCACGCCTCCCTTCCCCGGATATACGAGCGGTCACGCCACGGTCAGCGGTGCGTGCTCGAAGACCCTGGAGCTCTTCACCGGCTCGGACCGCTACGGGTTCGCCGAGCGTCGACGCCATTGCGAGCTGACCGAGCGGGACGCTGGCGACTTCGTCATGCTGGATCTGCCGACGTGGAGCGCCACGGCCGAAATGGCCGCTCTGTCGCGCGCTCTCGGCGGCTACCATATCCCCGTCGACAATCACGTCGGCTTGAAGGTTGGTCGGGAGATCGCCGTGTGGAGCTGGCCGAAGTACCAGGCCTATTTCAATGGGACGGCGCAGGTACGAAACGATTGAACGGAATCCCGCTCAGACGCCCGACTCAGCGTTTCGTGGCCAGCACGGCGTCCAGCGGCGAATCGGTGCGCCGTGCGGTAACCTCCGCAAAGCCGACCTGCCGCAGCAGGGATTCGTACTCGGCGAAGGTCCGCTCTTTCCCTTCCGTGCAAGTGAGCATGTTCAGGCTCTGCATTTGGGCCCACGCGGGACCGCTGCGATCGTCGTCCAACAGCTTCTCGGCGATGAGCAAGGATCCGTCGCGCGGCAGCGCGGCATGAATGGCGCTCAGCAACCGCACAATTTTGTCTTCGCTCCAGTCGTGGACGATGCGGCCCAGGGCATACAGATCGGCGGAAGGAAGCGGGTCCGCGAAGAAGTCGCCAGGCAGGATACCGACCCGTTCGGCGACCGCCGAGGCGCCCACAATTTCTCGCGCCAACGGGATGGCATCCGGCAGGTCGAACACCTGGGCCGTTAACTGCGGCCAGCATTCGCATGCTGCGATGGCCAAGTGGCCGGTGGCTCCGCCAAGGTCGACCATCCGAGTGTAGCGACTCAAATCGAATGCGCGGACGACATGAGGCGAGCTGATGAGACCAAACCCGTGCATTCCCATAAGGAACTCGCGCTTGGCCTCTTCGGTCTTGAAGAAGTGGGAAAAAATCGGGCCTTCCCAACCGTATGCTTGGCGCCATCGGTGACTACCTTCTCGCACCGCGTCGTCGAGATGCGTCCACAACTTCCACATCACGTCGTTCGAGTAGCGGATGTATCCAGTCAGCCGTTGCGGGCTGCCTCGTGTCAAGTACGTGGTCGCAACCCGCGTATTCTCGTAGTTGTGTCCGCGCCGCTGCAACAGCTGCAGCCCGACGCAAGCATCCAGCAGTCGCTCCAATCCGTCGGGATGTGCGCCCAGCTCGTCGGCCAGCGAGGCTAGTGCACGGGGCCCGGCAGCTAGCGCATCGAAGACGCCTAACTTGACTGCTGCGAACATGGTCTTCGATCGCCGGAATGCGGTTAGCAGTTCCAGGATGACCGCGGGATCGTCGGACGGAACCGGGGTGCCGTTCATCACATCTCCTTCTCGCCGCATGCCAAGCACCGTCAGCGGCACCCGGAACGGTAGCCGAAGAATCGACATGCGTCGAGACGGCGGGCGCAGGTGGCGCTCTGCGGTCTCTCCCCGGCGTTGCCACGCCTCGCCAGAGCGTGGGGAGCCGGGCGCGAAACCGCATGAGCGCCCCCTTTCTGGCGAAAGGGGCTACGGGCGTGGTGCCTACTTACTGGAGGACGCGTCGGCCAAGTGCTTGGCGACCAGTTCCGTCAGACCGGGGCCCCGCAATTCTCTCGTCGTCGCCAGAATCTCACCAGTACTGCCATCCACCAGCAAGACAAAGGGAATGGCGCTGACATCGTACTGCTCGCCGATCGTCGTGCCCCAGCCTTTGCCCTCATAGATCTGAGGCCAAGGAAGTTCGTGCTCAGTCAGAAACGCCTTCACCTTCTCCACTGCACCCGCGTTATCGAAACTGATTCCAAGGACCTCAAATCCCTTCTCATGCGAGTCTTCGTACGCCTGCTTCACGTTGGGTATTTCGCCTATGCACGGCCCGCACCAGGTAGCCCAGAAATCGAGCAGTACGATCTTGCCGCGGAAAGCGTCCGGAAACTTGATCTTGTCCCCGGCCAGCGTCTCGGCCTCGAACGGCAGCACTTTTTGACCACGAGCCAGATTCGGCGGGAGCGGCATGAGCGGTACCGGAGTCGCCGCCTTCTCCAGATTCAGCTTGCCGTCTCGCGCCACGAGCGTGTAGGTCGTTCCCGTGAAATTGAACGGCGTGCCCACCACAACGGTTTCGCGTTTGTAACTGCGCTGCCCGTTCTGATCGCGATCGACCCACATCCGCCGTAACGTGTCGAGGCTCCCGGCAGCAAACGTGACATGCTCCTGGCCATCCAGCTTCAGCGTGACCTTGTAGCCGAAATCGGCATAGTACAGCACGGTATCCTTCAGCGACTTCCGGAGCGGATCATTGGGATCGAAACGGTAAATATTGATCCGCCCGGCCTGCGGGTGTTCCAGCTCAATCGTGGTGCTGCCGTGATGCGTCTTCAACGTCCCCACATCCCGAGACGTCCATTCGATCGCAGGATCGTTCGTCAGGTCGCCGTCGTGATTCGAGTCGACAAACAGCCGCGCGGGACCGTCGGCCGGTTCGTCCAAGGCCAGGCTCCAAGCGAGGTCACCGAATCGGATCTTGGCGAAGCGAGGCGAAGCCAGTCCATCGGGAAGCTTCTGGATGTCGCCCCGTTCCTCACTGAGCTGCGCGCGCACGGGGCTGTAGCCCCCGACCTGGCGCGTGACGCCTTCCGCGACGAACGTGGTCTCGATGGAGTCCGCCGAGAGGACTCCCGCCGCAAGCAGAGCGAGGGTTGCGATCATGAGTATCGATCCTTCGGAAAAGGTAGGCAGAATCAACACGGCGCCCAGTTAGGGGGTGATTGTAAGACTGTCCGGGGGCTCTCGCCAAGTCGATCTCAGTAATTCCTGTGGAGCAAACCCGCGCCGCGTCGGGTCGCACGGCGGACCGTAGTGCCACATCGTCCTCGAGACGTTGCATCGGAGGTCGAGTCATGGCTCGTCCGCCCG
>JBFWYF010000115.1:0-12214 GCA_050186685.1 Pirellulaceae bacterium | reverse complement strand
TGATCTCGCGCGCTCCCGGGCGATCGTCTCCCGCTGGCGTTGATATACCGTCGCCATAACCGTTCGTGAAGTTGCGCAGCACATGGGTACCAGCCGCGCCGAGTTGCGGGGCGGACAGGTTATTCCCGGCACCCGAAACGGAACGGAAATCGGTCGAGGTCGCTGCCGCCGCCGAACCTGCCTGCCCCGGACCGGCCGTCGGTGTCCCCGTTGTGAAAGGATGAACCGGCAAATCGACATTGTCGGCATTGCGCTCGACGAGCGCCTCGACCGTTGTGGCCCGAATCAAGGCGAGTTCGGCCGCCGTAAACTGTCCATTTTCGTAGTAGTAGCGATCACCGTCCCGGCTGCGCGTGAACTGGTCCCTCAGTATCGCCTGGAACAGCGGTCCGACCTGGGCACCCGCGGCGTGGTCCTCGGCAATGCCTCCCACCCACACGTCGATCTTGTCCACGGTTCCATAAGCGGACTCGAGTGCCGCGACCGTCGCCGGATCGGACGAGATCTGGTCGAATTGCGTGACGGCGGGCAATCCGAAGTCGAGTCGCGCCTGGACATAACCGGGTAAGCCCACATCGCGACCACGTTGGATGTTCATGGACGCGAGGTCCATGCCGCCCGCCCCGGGCGGGCCGAACAGGAAGTTGCGGACGTCGTCTCGAACAAACCGGTCTACTTCTTGCATGGGCGTGGCCGCCAGCCCGCGCAGCAGCGGCTCGATCCCGTTGCTGTCGATCGGCTGCGTCGTGAAAAACGCGTTTGCCAGCGTGAGCGTGCCACCGGGCAAGGGTTGTCCATTCGCGTCCAACTGCTTCAACTCCGTCGGCACCTGGGTGTGCCCTAGACGGAAAGCGGCGGCTGCGAACAGCATGCTCTCACTCGGATCGACCGCCGGGTCATAACCGGCATACGCCGGCAGGAACCCCGTGCCCAGCAGCTGCGGCAGGTATTCCTGGTAGGTAATATGCTGCACCATCGCCCCGACGAGCCGCCGTGCCTGCTGGTAGATCTGTTCGTCGTTCCAGCCTGGATTTGCCGATTTGATTTCCACGGCGAGCCGATTGTGCTCCCGGGACAGCACGGTGTGCAGCGCAATCAAGGCAACGTTCTCGTTGGTCCGCACGTCGCCGGAAACGAAGAGAGTCGCCGGATTCTGGCGCCCCTCGTTGTCATTGCTGAGCGCGCCATCCGGAAACGTGCTCGGATCATTACGCGGCAACAACTCATCGGTCCCCATTTTGAGCTTGCCGTCCACGAAGGTACGCAAGGCGGCCGCCCGCGCAGCGTCGCTGCCATAGACCATGCTCGCGTCAATAAAGTGCGTGACGCGGTTCGAATGCTCCCTCGGGTTGAGCACACTGTCGCCGGTCGCGACGTCATAGGGCGCGCGCCGGAACCGGATTAGCTGCGCACCCGTGTTGAACGGATCCAGAAACACGTCGCCCTGCGGGACAGCAATCTCGAACGACTGTGTAGGCGTGACCATGGTCGGCAGTTCGATCGTGAACCGACCATCCGTGTCCGTCACGGCGCTGAACCCGGCGATCTCAACTGGTACACCGTCCAACGGTTCGCCCGCCGTGTTCTGCACGACTCCGCTGATGCGCGTCGTCTGGTTGGGGTCGGCCAGGACCTCGAGCGTCCCTGCTTGCCGTGCTTCCAGGCTTCCATCGCTGACCACGATATCGAACGTATACGTCCCCAGTTCGTCCGGTGCCGGCTGGAAGACCACCGAACCGTCGGTCCGAACGATTCCTGCCGGCAAGGTGTCCCCTGGCGCGGTTCCTCCGGTTCGCACCAGAGCATAAGAAAGGGCGTCCCCATCAGGATCCGTGGCAGCCAGTTGCAACTCGAGCACTTCACCCGGGTACATCGTCTGGGGCGGCAAGGCATCGACGGCCGGCGCGCGGTTCGCGGATCCCAGAAATTGGGGTGCCAGAACGAAGGAAGTATTGGCCGTCACGTCGACCTTGATGGCGACGGCGGCCGTCCACTCGTTCGCGCCCAACCCGCCTCGTCCGATAGCCGGCGTCAGGTTGAGCAACGGCGCGCCTCCGGGTGCCGTGCCGGCCACATTGCGCAATGTCACGCCAGCGGGGAGCCCGGGGAAAGCCGCTACGAGCGTTCGCGGCGTCCCACTACCCGTGTTACGCACCTTGAGTTCAGCCTCATAGCGCCCGGCAGTTGCATCGAATCGCACGTTGTCGAGCCGGGCTTCTATGTCGGCTAAAGGCGAGAGCCCTTCCACAGTCAGAGCAGCGCCCGGCGCATGGGCGGATTCCTGCATGAAGCCGGCGGACGGCATGTTACCGTTAGGATTTACGACGTTGGTGAGCGGCTGGACCGACATCCGTGATCCACTGTCGCCGTCACTGCTCAGCAGTTGCACGCGCAACAGCGCCGTATCCCGCCCCGACAGCCGCGAGAGATCCAGCTCGAGCACGCGTCCGTCCCACCGTGTTAAACCGGGGACAATCTCCGCTCCCGATGCCGACAAAGTGAAGACGGCGGTTCCTGCATCGCCCCGATCGATCAGCGTCTCGTCCGGTTGCTGAGGATTGACCACGTAGACGGCCAGCAAGTCTTCGCTGACGGCTGTACCATCTCCGTTGTCAAACGTGGGCAGGATCTCGAGCCGATACGTGCGGGTGCCCGCAGACTGCCCCACGGTGATCGTAATGTTGGCTTCATCGGCCAGAACGCCATGCTCTTGCAGCCGGAACGGTGCATACTTGCCTGAATTGATCCCGTTGACGACACGCAGCGCATCGAGCGGCGCGATGAACTGATCGCCGTTCGCATCCCAATACGGCTTGTCCGAGTCCCGTACGTCGGACAGCCGGCGCGTACCGTTGCGATTCAGCTCGTTGATGATCGACAGTGCGTCCAGCGGCACCGTCCGCCCATCGCCCGTGACGTCCAGCGCATCGACAGGGTTACGCCAGTCGACCGCCAGCAATTGCCGGGTTTCCAGAGGCTCAAAGTACGATCGACGAGTGCGGAGACGGTCGGCGCGTCGGAGCGCACGACGAGGAGAACGGCGGGGCATCGTGGACCTGCGCTAAGGAACAGAGAAGCGTATCCCCCGGCCGGCTGAGGGAATGTCTAGTTGAGATATATTAATTACAGTCCGCCAACAGGGCAAACCGGCGGGAGGTTCACCCGTATGGGTGAGTCTTTGCCTTTGCAGACAAGATTCCGCAGGGGCCGCCGAGAATGCTACGCGGGCGCCTGCGTCGCTCGGCGATCTCTGCGGGAACCTCTTCGGTACCAAAGGTTGCGGCTGTTCAATAGCCTGGCAAACCGCTGGATGCAGCTGTAATGACCGGCAAGTCTAACCGGCGACGGCACTCATCGAGAATCTCCGAGGTTCGGCTAGCACCGCAGCGGGTGACGCCGAGTTCCCGGACGGCCAAGAGGGAATCCAGGTCGCGGACGCCTCCAGCCGCTTTGACCTGCACACGGGCCGCGGCGTGCTGACGCATGAGCCGCAGGTCGTTGTGTGTCGCCCCGCCCGTGCCGTAACCGGTCGACGTCTTGACCCAGTCCGCGTTCAACTCGCTGCACAGCTCGCAGAGCCGAACCTTGTGCTCATCCCGCAAATAGCAGTTCTCGAAGATGATCTTCACTTTCTGTCCAGCATCGTGAGCCACCTGAATGACAGCCCGCAGATCCTGCCGCACGTAGTCCCAGTTGCCGCTGAGTACTTGCGAGATATTGACGACCATGTCGAGTTCCTGGCAACCGTCGGCCAACGCCTGCTCCGCTTCGGCTCGTTTGACGGCGGTCGTATGACCGCCATGCGGAAAGCCGATCGTCGTGCTGGCCGCGACCGTGCTACCACGCAATACCTCAGCACAACGCCGGAGGTAGTATGGCATGATGCAGACGCTCGCCACATCGTACGCCAGCGCCAGCCGGCAGCCCGACTCGAGATCGGCCACGGTCAGGGTGGGGTTCAACAACGAATGGTCGATCATCTTGGCGATTTCGGAATAGTTGTAGCTCACGGTCTGTTCCTGCGGGGGATGTCTCCGAGATCCTATCGCTCGGGCCGCTCCTACTTTAGCACTGCTGCCCGGAGCGTGTCGACGCGTCGTCGGTTGGAGAAGAGATGTTTCCCGCAGAGAACGCAGGGGCCGCGGAGAGTCTCGTGCGAGGAGGGGGCCGAATGTCTCTCGGCGTCCTCTGCGCCTCTGCGGGAAGAGATGTTTCCCGCAGAGAACGCAGGGGCCGCGGAGAGTCATGGGCGAGGGGGGGGCCATGAGGCTAGGCCACGAGCTCGCGCACGACGCGGGCCTCTTCGATGCCAGTCAGCCGGAAGTCGAGGCCGGCATGGCGAAACGTCAGCTGTCGGTGGTCAAAGCCCATAAGGTGCAGCATGGTGGCATGCAGGTCGTGAATGTGGACTCGGTTTTCCACGGCGCGGTAGCCGAATTCGTCGGTGCTGCCATACGCCTGCCCGCCGCGGATACCGCCACCGGCCAACCAGATCGAGAAGCCGTGATGGTTGTGATCGCGGCCCGTCGGATTCCCTCCGCCAATCGGAATTTCGACGGCCGGAGTACGGCCGAATTCGCCGCCGCATAACACGAGTGTTTCCTCGAGCAGTCCGCGCTGCGCTAGGTCGGTGAGCAGCGCGGCGATGGGACCGTCGGCCTCCTGTCCCAGTCGCCGATGCTCGCCGGCAATATTGTTGTGTGAGTCCCACGGTTGCACGTCACCGTGATAACACTGGACGACCCGTACGCCCCGTTCGATCAACCGTCGTGCGATGAGGAGCTGGCGCCCGTGGACCTTGTCGGACTGGTACAGTTCCTGGATCGCCTTAGGTTCGTGGGAAACGTCGAGCGCGTCGGTAGCCTCCATCTGCATACGGTACGCCAGTTCGAACGACTGGATGCGCGCTTCCAGGTTCGGATCGTCGCGGCGATCGGACTGGTGCTGCCGATTCAGGCTCGCGAGCAGATCGAGTTGCCGCCGTTGATCCGCACTGTTCGTACGCGGGCTCTGGATGTTCGCGATCAATTCCGTGACCTTGCTCTTGCGCGTATCCAGATAGGTGCCTTGATAGATGCCCGGCAGAAAGGCGCTGCGCCAGTTCGACGAGTCCGCCACGGGCAGACCGGGGCATAGCGTGACAAATCCGGGCAAATTCTGGTTCTCGCAGCCCAGTCCATAGGTCAGCCAAGCGCCGTAACTCGGACGCGACAGCCGCTCGTCGCCAGTATTCATCAGCCGCATGCTCTGTTCGTGGTTCGGCGTGTTGGCGTACATCGAGCGGACCACGCAGATGCGGTCGGCGTGTTGCCGAAACGTCTGCTGGAAAATCTCGCTGCACCACAACCCACTCTCGCCGTACTGGGCAAACTGGAATGGCGAGGCCAAGGCCACGCCGGTTTCTCGTTCGGTGGTAAGGTTACCAATAGGCAGTTTCCGGCCACCCCATTTCGTCAATTCCGACTTGGGGTCCCACGTATCGACTTGGGACGGGCCACCGTTCAGATAAATGTGAATGATGTGCCTGGCTCGCGCACCAAAGTGGGGGGCACGCGGCGCGAGCGGATTCGTCGCTGCTGGGCCGGCGGATTCATCGGCGCGCAGCAGAGTGGCCAGCGCCAGACCACCCAGTCCCGTTCCTGCCTGGCAGAGCAGGCTGCGCCGCGTCAGCGGAATCGTGCGGGCAAACATCCCAGGCCTCTCCGTGGAGTTCGCAGTGAGGTCAGTCCACAAACATCAGTTCATTGGACATCAATAACACCTGGCAGAGCTGCTGCCAGGTACCGGAACGCAGGAATTCTTCGCATTGCTCTCGTTCCCAGGCCGATGGCTCCCGCCCCAGGACGATCCCATAGAGTCTCGGCACTCGCTGGTCGGGCGCCACCGGTTCCAGCCGCTGAGCCAGCGCATCGGCACGCGCCAATATGAAGGCGGAATTGAGAGCGAACAGCGCCTGCTGGGGAACCGTGGTCATCGAACGCCGTGGCGTCGAGGTATCGGCATTTGCAAAATCGAAAGTCTGAACCATGTCGGGGATGTTTTGCCGTTCGACAAAGGCATAAATCGTGCGCCGGCGATTGGCCGCGTCGGTGATAACGACGGGACGGCCATACAGGGTTTCGTCCAGCTCGCCGGCGATGGCGAGCAGCGTATCGCGCATCGCTTCCAGGTCGAGCCGCCGGCGGTGGGCGCGCCACAGCAGTGCGTTGGCCGGATCGGCCTGCCGTTGTCGCGCCATGGCATGGGTTTCGGGAACATGTGATGAGCGCTGATAGGTCCGCGAGGACAGGATCAGTTCATGCAGCGGCTTCGTGCGCCAGCCGTTGCGAATGAAGAAGTCTGCGAGGAAATCCAGCAATTCGAACTGGACGGGGCGCCGAGCCTGCAGTCCAAAATCGCTGGGGTTGTCGACGAGGGGCTCGCCAAAGTGGTGCATCCAGACGCGGTTTACCCAGACCCGGGCGGTGAGCGGATTGGTCGGAGACGCGATGGTGTTCGCCAGATCGAGCCGCCCTGCGCCGTGGGAAAACGGAACCCGCTCGGCAGGGGACAGGATGGCCAGAAACTGGCGGGGGACAGGTGCACCTCGAGCGCTGGGATCGCCCCGCTGGAAGATCACCGGATCGCACAGTACTTCCGCATCCTGGACGACCATGGCCCGCGACGCGGCGTCTTTGTGCTTCACGGCGATTGCATCCAACTCCCCCACCAGCTTGCGAAACGCGTCGCCAGGCTGACGCGACAGGTAGAACGCCACGTCGCGGACGGGGAACCAGACAGGTCCGTCCCGCGCCACGAGCAACTCGGCCAGTGGATCGCGTCCATCAGGATGAGCAGCCCAGGCGTCGAGCAGGATTGTGCCGTAGGCGCGAGCCACTTCAGCCGCCGACTTCGGTCGCGCTGCGATCAGGCCCGCAACAACGCGGGCATCCACTCCGCGAGCTTTCCATTCATCCGGCTTGAGAACTGGTTCGCGCATCAGGTCGTACCAGGGACCAAACACCGGGTCTTCGGGAAACGCTCGACGGGCGATCAGCTGGCGCCAGCGCTTCGTGATTTGCGGACGCAGTTGATCCGGAATCAGGGAGAGGAAGAAGATCGTGGTTTCCGCAACGTCGGGTTCCGTCGTGGCCACCTGGACCAGGTAGTCCGGAGTCCGCTCGCGCGCCGTCTTGAGCGTCGCGTCGTAATGTTCTTGTTGCTTGACGAGTACCTCTTTGAGCTTGGCGGCATACTCCTGCTCGAACGCCTGGCCTGCCTCCGTCACCGCTCCAATCCGCGGCCGGTCGTACGGTTCGATGCCGCTCGCGAAGACACCATACAGCGAGTAGTAGTCGGCCGTCGGCACCGGATCGAACTTGTGGTCGTGGCAACGGGCGCAAGCGAGCGACAGCCCTAGCAGTCCCCGCCCCACGACATCGATTTGGTCATCGATCACGTCGTGCCGATTGCTGTCGAACATCCGTCCGAGCGTCAGCAGTCCCAGGGCGGCCAGATCGGGCGAGTCGGGCGGCAAATCGAGCTGGTCAGCGGCCAATTGCTCGCGGATGAACCGGTCGAACGGTTTGTCGTCGTTGAACGCGCGGATGACGTAGTCGCGATAGGTGTACGCAAAAGGTCGGATTCGGGCGTCGCCGTACATCAGCACTCCGTCTTTGGCATCGGAGTACCTGGCGACATCGAGCCAATGCCGCCCCCATCGCTCGCCGTAGCGTGGCGAGGCCAGCAGTTCTCGTACGAGTTCCGGAAATGCCTCGCGCGACGTGGCCAGCTGGACGTCCGTAGGGGGCAAACCCACGAGATCGAACGACGCTCGACGCACGAGCGTGCGCATGTCGGCAGGCTCGGTCGGGATGAACTGCTGCGCGTGCAGTTGGCGTTCCACGAGCTGGTCGATCGGATGGCCTCCGCCCTCGAGCATCGGGGGAGCAATGGGCTGGAAGGCCCAGTGTTCTCGTGCCGCGCGTTCCAGATCGGTGACGATCGGCTCGCCCCCGCGCGGATCGGTTGCGCCGTGGCGGATCCAATGAGTCAGGTCATCGATCTCCCGACTGCTGAGTCGGCCGCCGGCGTCGGCAGGCGGCATCTGCAGCTTCTCGTCGCGATACGAGACCGCACGCAGGAGGAGACTGGCCGACGGATCGCCAGGCACAATGGCCGGCCCGCGGTCGCCGCCGCGCTCCCAACCGCTCCGCGTATCCAGGCGCAGATTCCCCTCGGCCGTGTCAGGCCCGTGGCAGTCGTAACAATGCTGGATCAGCAGCGGGCGAATGCGGTCTTCGAAGAACTTGTAGTCCGCAGCCTGTTCCTGCGCGCCGACCATGCTCACGCTGGTCACGGCAGCCAGGGCGAGCGTCAGGGCCCGATGGAGGTCGTTCATGCCGCACTCCCAATACGCGAAAGGAAGAATCTGTTTCGCGGCTCCATGGCAGATGAAAAGGAACTCAAGGAAGCAGGCGGGAACCGCTCATCACGGGCGGGGTGGGATTGGTGGCCTCCGTTGCAGCCGGTGCCAGATTATCTGACAATCACGCCCCAGTCAACGAACGGCCAGACGGCGAAGGAGCGTGTGATGTCGCGTGTTTTTTTCGCAACTGGTCGAGTTTACACAGCAGTGATTCCAGCATGCAGGAGTGCCCGAACAATCTGTCGAGGAAGCGGCCCTGGCGACCACCGACGCCATGGGGGCTCTGCCAGTGTGGCCCAGCTGGGCCCCAGGACCTGAGAACACACTGGCGAAGCCAGTGCCACACAGCTGGGCTTAACAAGTGTGGCTCTGGCTCTGCCAGTGTGGCCCAGCTGGGCGGCGGTTGGCCCAGGACCGGAGAGAACACTGGCGAAGCCAGTGCCACACAGCTGGGCTTAACAAGTGTGGCAGTGGCTCTGCCAGTGTGGCCCAGCTGTGCCCCAGGACCTGAGAACACACTGGCGAAGCCAGAGGCCACCCAGCGGGGCATAACAAGTGTGGCACTGGCTCTGCCAGTGTGGCCCAGCTGTGCCCTAGGTCCTGAGAACACACTGGCGAAGCCAGAGGCCACCCAGCGGGGCATAACAAGTGTGGCACTGGCTCTGCCAGTGTGGCCCAGCTGGGCCACAGGTCCTGAGAACACACTGGCGAAGCCAGTGCCACCCAGCAGGGCATAACAAGTGTGGCACTGGCTCTGCCCGTGTGGCCCAGCTGTGCCCCAGGACCTGAGAACACACTGGCGAAGCCAGTGCCACTCAGCAGGGCATAACAAGTGTGGCACTGGCTCTGCCAGTGTGGTCCAGATGGGCGGCGGTTGGCCCAGGACCGGAGAGAACACTGGCGAAGCCAGAGGCCACCCAGCGGGGCATAACAAGTGTGGCACTGGCTCTGCCAGTGTGTCGCAGCTGTGCCCTAGGTCCTGAGAACACACTGGCGAAGCCAGTGCCACCCAGCGGGGCATAACAAGTGTGGCACTGGCTCTGCCAGTGTGGCCCAGCTGTGCCCCAGGACCTGAGAACACACTGGCGAAGCCAGAGGCCACCCAGCGGGGCATAACAAGTGTGGCACTGGCTCTGCCAGTGTGTCGCAGCTGGGCGGCGGTTGGCCCAGGACCGGAGAGAACACTGGCGAAGCCAGTGCCACCCAGCAGGGTGCGTGGGCGAGCGGCTCGTCGTAAGATGGAGGCGGCTCGCTGGCGTCTGGCAAGAGTTCCGGAGGTGCGGATGGATTATCGCGTTGTACTACTCGTCCTACTCGCGTGCGGCATCCCGCTGGGCAGCGACGCCCGGGCCGTCGAACCGCGAGACCTCGAACTGGTCGATCTAGCGGGCCGGACGCACTTTCCCTTGCGCGTGGCCGATTCGCAAGCTACGGTTCTGTTTTTCTTGTTGCAGGATTGTCCGATCTCGAATGCGTACGCCCCGGAGATCAACCGGATTGCGACCGAGTACTCGACCCGGCGCGTCACCACTTTCATCGTCTATGTCGATCCGGAGCTTTCGGCCGAAGAGGCGCGGCGGCACGCGACCGAGTTCGGATACCGAGCTCCTGTATTACGAGATGCGGAGCACAAGTTGGTGCGGCACGCAGGCGTCACGACAGCTCCCGAAGTCGCCGTATTTGGCACCCGGGGGACGCGGGTCTATCGCGGTCGGATCGACGACTGGTATACCGACCTCGGTAAGAGGCGTATTCAACCGTCGGTTCGCGACTTGCGTGACGCGCTGGACGCAATGCTTGCCGGGCGGCCCGTACGCGAGCCGATGACGCGAGCGATTGGCTGTCCTATTCCGGAACGGTGATGGTTGAAGACACGCGCCCGCGAGAGGAACGGCGACATGGACCGACTCCGCTATCCCCGTTCTCATCGGCATGCCAAACTTGAAGTTGGTGAACCTCGACGGAACGCGGGTCACAAAGCAGGGGAGGCAGCAACTAGCGGAACAGAAGCCCTCCACGCAAGCCCTCGTGACGAACTCAACTGATGAAAACCCTGCTCCCTAGCTAGGAGACTCGCATTGGGAATTTCTGGGTGCGCTCAAAGGATCCGTCATTCGCATCGCCGGTCGCGTGTTCTTGGTGCCGGGCTGGGGTGGCTCAGCCTGTTCGCGCTAGCAGGGACAGTTCTCTGCGCCGCCGACGATGCGACCGTGCCTTCATTCGCGAAGGACATTGCCCCGATCGTGTATCGGCATTGCACCACGTGCCATCGCCCTGGGGAGTCGGCTCCATTTCCATTGCAGTCGTATGCGGATGTGCGGAAGCGAGGTGTGCTCATCGAGGAAGTCGTCCAGACGCGGCTCATGCCGCCTTGGAAGGCTGCATCCGCCGATGTGGAATTCCGAAACTCGCGGCGGTTAAGCGATGCGGAAATGGATCTGATTCGACGCTGGCGGCAGGCGGGCATGCCAGAGGGTGATCGCGGCGACCTGCCGCCTCGGCCGGAGTTTCCCGCGGGCTGGCAACTGGGGCCACCGGATCTCGTCGTCTCGATGCCGGCGGCATATCAAGTACCGGCCGAAGGGCCGGATATTTACCGTAATTTCGTGCTGCCCACGCAGCTGACCGGGGAGCGGTGGGTGCGAGCGATCGCGTTCCGCCCCAGCGCGCCACGCGTCGTACATCACTCGTTGTTCTTTGTCGAAACGGGTGGTCGGGCGCGGGCGCTCGACGCCGCCGATCCCCTGCCGGGATTTCAAGGAGGCATGGGCGCCCTCTGGCAGCTCGGCGGTAGCGGGCTGGGCCCCTTTCGTTTTCTGGCCGGCCCGCCGACGCCGAGCGGTACGCCGGCGCCGGACGAAGATTCTGTCGCGGCGCGGGAGGACGGCGCCGACTTGCCCGCCAGCGTGCGGAGCCTCGGAGGCTGGGCCGTCGGGGCACAGCCGTTTCAATTGCCCCCCGGACTCGCCTTTCACTTGCCGGCCGGAGCCGAGGTGATCCTGTCCACGCATTTCCATCCTTCCGGAAAGGTCGAACAGGAAGCATCGACTCTGGGTCTGTACTTCGCGGATGCTCCGCCGCGACAGCACTTCATGCCGGTCCAGCTGCCGCCCGCGTTCGGGGCCTTTGCCGGTATCGATATCCCCGCCGGCGCCAAAGACTACGCCATCGAAGATGCTTTCACGCTTCCCGTCGACGTGCGCGCCTTCGCCGTGGGGGCGCATGCCCATTACCTCGGCAAATCGTTGACGATGACGGCGACGCTGCCGGACGGCTCAGTCAAGACAATATTGTCGATCCCGGATTGGGATTTTGCGTGGCAGGAGCGATACGAGTTTGCTCAGTTTGTGGAACTGCCTAAAAACTCGCGGCTGCGGGCGAAGATTACTTATGACAATTCCGCTGACAACCCACGCAATCCCGTGTTGCCGCCGCGACGCGTTCGGTTTGGCGAGCAATCGACGGACGAGATGGGCAGCGTCACCCTGTTCCTGGTCGCCGCGGAAGAAACCGAGCTGCCTCGACTGCAGCAGGCGTACCGCGACCATTTCCGGCGGGCTCTGCTGAGTTATCCTCTGCTCCGCATGATCGAAAGCCGCCTGCGGCGCGGCTAATGACCGCCGAGGAGCGGCGGGCGGCGTTATCGAAAGGCAGCATGGATCGCCCCGGGTGGAGTATCTCACGGTAGAGTAAGGAGGGTCGGTTGTGGGCCGAGCCCTCCTCCTCATCAAACCGTACGTGCGGATTTCCCGCATACGGCTTTCGCAGAAGCGGTTCATTCAGAGGTGTAATCAGGACAATTGCGGT
>JBFWYF010000114.1:0-12225 GCA_050186685.1 Pirellulaceae bacterium | reverse complement strand
GGCTCGTCGTCTGGAACACGGCCTCGTAGGTCAGGGTGCCGCTACGGCTCATGATCCCGACGCTCCCCTTCTTGTGAATGTAGCCGGGCATGATGCCGATCTTGCACTCTTCGGAGGTGATCACGCCCGGGCAATTGGGGCCGATCAGCACCGACTCGCTGCGACGGACCACATCGTAGACATGGACCATATCCAGCACGGGGACGCCTTCGGTGATGGCGACGACGACTCGAATGCCCGCATCGATGGCCTCGAGGATCGCATCGGCCGTGTACGGGGCCGGCACGAAAATCATCGTAGCATTCGCCCCTTCCTTTTCGACGGCTTCCGCGACCGTGTCGAAAACGGGCAGCCCCAGGGTTTTCTCGCCGCCCTTGCCGGGGGTGACGCCTCCCACCATGCGGGTGCCGTATTCCAGGCAGTTCTTCGTATGAAACTCGCCAGCTTTACCCGTAATGCCCTGGCAGATGACGCGTGTCTCTTTGTTTACAAGAATGCTCATAGGATGTATCCGGTTTGCGGGATGTTGGCTCGCGTCAGCGGGCGGCGGCGACAATCTTTTTCGCGGCGTCCGTCAGCCCATCCGCCGTGATGATCGCCACGCCGCTCTCCGCCAGAATTTTCTTACCCTGTTCGACTTCCGTACCTTCCAATCGCACGACCAGCGGCACGTTAAAGCCGACCGTCTTGTACGCCTCGACCACCGCCGTGGCGATCGTCGTACACCGCATGATGCCGCCGAAGATATTGACCAATACGCCCTTCACGTTCTTGTCCGACAGCAGGATCCGGAAGGCCTCGGTCACCTGCTCCGTATTCGCGCCGCCGCCCACATCCAGGAAGTTGGCTGGCTCGCCCCCGTGCAGCTTGATAATGTCCATCGTGCTCATCGCCAACCCGGCACCGTTCACCAGGCAGCCGATGGTCCCCTCGAGCTTGACATAGCTGAGCCCCGCATTGGCCGCGCGCACTTCGGACGGCTCCTCCTCCGACAGGTCTCGCAGCTCCATCACGTCCTTGTGGCGAAACAGGGCGTTGTCATCGAAGTTGATCTTCGCATCCAGCGCGATCAACTCGCCCGACTTGGTCACGACCAGCGGGTTAATTTCGGCGAGACTGCAGTCGTAATCGACAAACACCTTGCACATGCCGCGCATGAACTTCTCGGCGCTGCGCATCGAACCGGCCTTCAGCCCCAGCATCCGAGCCAGCTTCCGGACCTGATAGGGGAACAATCCCGTGGCCGGCATGAAATGCTCTTTGTAGATCTTGTCGGGCGTCTCCGCCGCGACCTTTTCGATCTCGACACCCCCTTCGCTCGACACCATCAGCACCGGCATGGCCGCGGCACGATCCAGCACAATGCCGAGATATAACTCGCGGTCGATGTCGCAGCCTTCCTCCACGAACACCTTGTTGACGGTCTTGCCTTCCGGACCCGTCTGGATCGTGACCAGCGTCTGGCCGAGCAGGCGACCGGCGACGTCCGCCGCTTCCTTGGCGCTGCGGACCAGCTGCACGCCTCGCTGACTGGGATTCTCCTTGGTCGTGCCCTTGCCCCGTCCTCCCGCATGAATCTGTGCCTTGACGACCGCCAGCGGCGGATTGCCCAGCACATGGGAATACACGTGCGCGGCCTCGTCCGCCGTCGACGCGACTTCCCCCCGCGGTACAGCGACGCCGCACTTACGAAGGATCTGCTTTCCCTGGTATTCGTGAATCTTCATCGAAAAGCTTCCCCAGCGGGTTTGCGATCGAAATCAAGGTCGCGATTATAAAAGTCACTCGGACCATCGAAAAGGAGCCACTCTCGATGCGCATCACGTCCATCGCTACCTTTCGCGTCGATTATCCCATAACCGGACACTTCAAGTTTTTCGCACAGTACGGAAACAGCGCGCCCGCGCGCTCGACCGTGGTGGTACGGGTCGTCACGGAGGACGGCCAGGCAGGTTGGGGGCAGTCGGTACCTTCGCCGCGGTGGAGCTACGAAACCGTGGAAACCGTCCAGACGACCATCGAGCGCTACCTGGCGCCCGAACTAATCGGGCTCGATGCCCACGACCTGGCCGGCATCCATGCCGTGATGCACCGTGCCATCGCGCCGTCGTTCTCGACTGGCCAGCCGATCGCGAAGGCCGGTATCGACCTCGCCATGCACGATCTGGTGGGGAAAGCCCAACGCGAGACGCTGCCGCAGCGCTGGCATCGCACCTGCCGCGACTCCGTGCCGCTGAGCTGGACCATCAACACGACGCGGGACAAAGTTCCCGTCGAAGTCGAGACCGCGCTCGCACGCGGCTACCGAAGCTTCAACATCAAGGTCGCGCCCGATCCTGCAGTGGACATCGCCATCTGTCGGCTGGTCCGCGAGCTGGCCCCCGATGCAATGCTGTGGGCGGATGCTAATGGCGGCTACGACGAGCCGACGGCGGCGCTCGTCATGCCGCAGCTGGCCGATTGCGGAATCGTGGCGCTCGAACAACCGCTGCCCGCGAACCGGTTGAGTGGGTATCGCCGGCTGAAGCGGCAGGGCGCATTGCCGATCATCCTCGACGAAGGAGTCGTATCGCGTGTGGATCTCGAAGAATTCCTGCGGCTGGAGATGCTCGACGGAGTGGCCATGAAGGTGGCTCGCTGCGGGGGATTGTACGAAGCGGTCCGCATCCTGCAGCTGGTTCAGGACGAGGGGCTGCTGTTTTTCGGCAGCGGGTTGACCGATCCGGACTTGTCGCTGGCGGCATCGCTGCAGTTGTTCGCCGCGTTTGAGTTGCCGTTTCCCGCGGCGCTGAACGCGCCGCAGTTCTTGTCAACTTCGATTCTGCGGCAGCCTTGCGAGGTGCGCGCGGGCCAGGCACGGGTGCCGTGCGGTGCCGGATTGGGTGTCGACATCGACGCTGCTCGCCTGCCGGTTCCGGATCTGGCATGAACTGCTGAGAGCGTCCGCCGAGAGTAGCCCGCCGCTCCGCTGGCGGTTTTGGCCGGCGGAGCCGGCCTCCTGCCGGGACACCGTTTCATACACATCTTTCGGGCCTTGCGGGCCAATCTCCGGACGTTTCCGAGACACCGCTCGGGCCGAGCAGGCCGCTCTCGTTTACCGGCGAATGCGCGTCGGACGTTGACCCCCGGCTGACCGGCAACGTGACGATGAACGTCGTGCCCCGGTCCAGTTCGCTCGTGGCTCGGATCTGCCCCCCGTGGGCCACGACAATGGCCTGGCAGATGCTCAGTCCCAGCCCGGTTCCCCGTGCGTCGGTGTCACGGCGTCGGGACCGGTCGCCGCGAAAGAATCGATCGAAGACATACGGCAGATCGGCCGGCGCAATGCCGTGGCCGGAATCGGCGACTCGCAGTTCGACCGTCGATCGATCCGGTGCCAACTCAAGGGCCACTTGGACGCGTCCGCCCGGCGGAGTGAACTTGAGCGCGTTATCGAGCAGGTTGTTCAGCACCTGTCGGAGGTGGTGGCGATTGCCCTCGACCCAAACCGCCGGCAGGGGCGGGCTGTCGAGCTGAATATTCCGGAATTCAGCGACGCCGCGGAACATCTCCAACGCTCCCGCGACGATCTCGTCGAAGGGGACGCGATCGCCATGGATGCGCAACCAATCCGTTTCCGTTTCAGCCAACAGCAACAACTGGTTGACGAGCAATTCCAACGCGGCACTTTCTTCGAGCACCTCGGACAACAACTGTTCGTATTCCTGCAGCGACCGTTTCCCCGACAAGGTGACTTCGATCGTGCTGCGGATGGCGGCCAACGGCGTGCGCAGTTCGTGTGCTGCGTTGGCGAGAAAGTCGTTCTTCTGTTCGAGATACCGGGCAATGCGATCGAGCAGCCGATTGAACGCCAGGGAGAGCTGGTCGAGTTCGTCGCCCGTGTGCCGCACGGGGAGCCGTTCGTCGAGACGCGAAGGACGCAGCCGTTCGGTCGTTTTGACCATTTCCGCCCAGGGTTTCCGAACGCGCGTGGCGAGCCACGACCCGCCCAGCGGGGCGGCGATCAGCACGAGGGCGGCCACCAACACCCCCCGGCGATCGATGCGCGCCAGGTCCGCCTGCAGGGACACGAGCGACGCGCCGACCCGCAGCCCGGTTCCGTCCGTTCCGCTGTGAGCGGGCCAATGTTCGACAAAGCGATGGGTTCCCAGCGAGAAGGGGAGCAACTCGGTCAAATGGGGTTTCTCGAGTGGGCCCGTGGGGGCATTCGGGCTGCTCCACACCACTTTCCCGTCGCGCTGGATCAGCTGGACGAACCAGCCGTGCTGTGCATGCCCCCGTGCCTTGCGATCCAACTCGTCGAAGAGAGCGGCGGAACGCGGGTAATCCAACTCCTTGATCGACAAATCAATCTCGCGCACATCCTCGATCAGCAATCGGTCCAACTCGGCCAGCAGCGTCAGGCGGACTCCTTCGCGCAGACCGATGAGCGTGACCAAGGCCGTCACGACCACCAGTAAGGCACTCCAGGCGGTCAGCCGAAATCGCCATGTCCGGGTCAGCGACCTAATCGTCGCGAACCACATATCCCTGGCCTCGCACCGTGTGAATCAGAGGTCGATCGAATCCTCGGTCGATTTTACTACGCAACCGATTGATGTGAACCTCGATCACATTGGTCACGCCTTCCCAGTCGGCTTCCCACAGGTGCTCGCACAGCATGCGCCGAGTGACGACCTGCCGCGCATGGCGCACGAGATACTCCAGCAGGCGATATTCGGTGAGCGTGAGATCGACGACCGTGCCATTGCGCGTGACGCGCTGGGAGGTCAGTTCCATCGTTAACGGTCCGACCTGCAGCGAGGTAATGGGCTTGCCGGCCGTGCGCCGGCACACGGCTGCCAGCCGCGCGGTCAGCTCCGCGAAGGCAAAGGGCTTCACGAGGTAGTCGTCCGCGCCGCAGTTCAATCCGTCGACGCGGTTCTCGACTGAGCCGCGGGCGGTCAGGATAACCACCGGCGTATCCACTCCCCGCCCGCGGATCTGCTGGAGCACTTCCAGGCCGGCCAGATCGGGCAGCATCAGGTCCAGGATGATGGCGTCCCGGGGGTGGCTGCAAGCGGCCTCCACTCCGGACTTTCCATCATGCACCCATTCACATCCATGACCGGCTTCGGACAAACCCTTGACCAGCGCCTTTCCCAGCGCGGCGTCATCCTCGATCACCAGCAGATTCATCGGTAGGCACCCTCCGGCCCGCAACGAAGGATTCGTTGTCCTCTATCGTAACGCCCGTCCCCTTGGCAACGGTCTGGTGCCCTCTGGCTTACGAATTTGTAATGTCCGGCAACCCTTGCACTTCGGACGAGGCCGACGATATAAGCTGGACAAAGCAACGCCCCGCGTCTTTGCGCACGCCACGATCCCACCCGAATCGCGCACTTGTCGTCTGCCGAATCCTATCTTTGAGCTACTTCCCGTCTGGAACCATGACCCATGACCGTCGCAACCCGGGACGAGACCGCCGCACAGGAACAGGTGACTCCTGAGATTCCCGTAGGTACGCTTCGGAATCTATCCCAGTATTTTCGTTATGACCTGCTGTCCGGGTTCCTCGTCTTCCTGATCGCGTTGCCGTTGTGCCTGGCTATCTCGCTGGCCTCCGGCTATCCACCCATTGCGGGTATTTTTACCGCGATAGTGGGCGGAGTGGTCAGCACGATATTCAGTAACTCGGAGCTGACGATCAAGGGGCCAGCAGCCGGATTGATTGTCATTGCCGTCGGATGCGTGACGGTTTTCGGTTACACGGGCGGCAAAGACGTTACTGCCGACCTGGCCGCCTACCGCATGGCCCTTGGCGTAGGCGTCGTAGCCGCGGGTCTGCAGATTGCCTTCGCCATCTACCGGACCGGGATCCTCGGCGAGTTCTTTCCGAGTTCGGCCGTGCACGGGATGCTGGCCGCGATTGGCGTCATCATCATCGCCAAGCAGATCCCGGTCGCCGTCGGCCTGAAATCCTCCGGGGAGCCATTGGAGTTAATCCGGGAGATACCTCACACCCTGGTGAATATGAACCCGGAGATTGCGCTGATCGGAGGTATCAGCCTGCTGATTCTGTTCGGCAAGCCGCTAATCAAGAACCGCTACCTCAACCTGGTTCCCGCGCAGCTGATCGTGGTGCTGGTGGCGATTCCGCTGGGCGTCTACTTCGATTTGTCGCACGAGCACACCTATTCCTTGGCCGGTCACCAGTACGTGGTGGGCGAACAGCATCTCGTCGCGGTGCCTTTTAACATGGCCGAGGCGATCACGTTCCCGGACTTCTCGGGGCTAGCCCAGCCGGTCGCATGGAAGTGGGTGATCATGTACGCCCTGATTGGAAGTCTCGAATCGCTGCTCAGCGCCAAGGCCGTCGACCTGATCGATCCCTGGAAGCGGAAGACGGATTTGAACCGCGACATGCTGGCGGTAGGTGCCGGCAATATGATGGCTTCTTTTATCGGTGGGCTGCCCATGATTGCCGAAATCGTCCGCAGCCGTGCCAACATCGACAACGGTGCGAGGACGCGATTCTCAAACCTGTTTCATAGTGTGTTCCTGCTCGCCTGCGTCGCCCTGCTGCCCAGTTTGATCCATCGCATACCGTTGGCGGCTCTGGCCGCGATGCTGATCTACACCGGATTCCGCCTCGCGCATCCTCGCGAGTTCCTGCACGTGTTCCACATCGGTCCCGACCAGTTCGTGATTTACGTGACGACGATTATCGCCGTCCTGGCGACGGATCTGTTGATCGGCATTGGTATCGGCATCGGCTTGAAATTCCTGATTCACGTCGTGAACGGTGTGCCGCTGCGATCGCTGTTCCGGCCGTTTCTCGAGGTGGAAGATCGGGACGAGTCGACGAGTGTGATCCGGGCATCCGAATCGGCCGTATTCAGCAACTGGATTCCGTTCCGCCGCCAGATCGAGTACCTCGGTCGGGTGCAGCATCGCAACGTGGTGGTGGACTTGGCCGGCACGAAACTGGTGGATCACAGCGTGATGGAAAAGCTGCATGAACTGGAACTCGATTTCGAGCAGGAAGGGCTGAAACTGGATGTGATTGGCCTGGAGGGCCATCGGCAGTTGTCGGCCCACCCGCTCGCGGCGCGGCGGCGCACCATGACGCGCTTGCGGCGGATCACGGCCGTGACGGATGCCGCGCAGGAAGACAAACTCATTCAGCGGTTCGTCGAGAACGGTGCCACGGGGTATACGTCGATTCCGTGCCGCGGCGCGGGGCGACGCGGACTGGCCACCTCCACAGCCAAAGATTCGCTCGTACGCATTGAAGTGGTGGTGCCGGAGGTCGCGGCACACCGCATCGTCGATCAGATCCGCCAGGAGTTCTCGCCTTCGCCCGGCGTGACCGTGGTCATGGAAACGGTGGAAGTGATGCGTACCGACCAGTTCTGTTAACGCCCGAAGTCCTTTCCCTTTTCGTACACCCATCAACCTGCCGTGCCTCACTCGCCAATCAGCCATTCGGAGTCGCCTCCCACCACCGACGAAAAGCGGTGCTCTACCCTCGACGAGCTGCGCCATCAGATCGAGCACGCGGCCCATCTGTTGCCGGCCCAAGGACCGATCACGGTCTTTGTCCACCACAATACCCTTCATGCGCTGGAAGATCTCTCGTTCGATGAAGCGATCGAGCACGGGGTACGGGTATTTGGCTGCCATACGCTGTGGCCCGAGGAACGGTATCGGCAACTGCTCGATACGGAACGGATCCGGCCCCAGGATCTCACGGCGGTCCTGACAGACGATCTGGGTGATCGCAGTGATGAGCTGATTGGCTTTTGGGGAACGCGTTTCAGCCTGCGGCTGGCGATGCTGCGCTATCCGCTGCGACTGGCTCCGACCGCCGAACTGCGCTGGGTCGTCGCTGAAACGGATGCGCTGCGTAAATTTCGCGAGGAAACGCCGCCGGTGGCACGCCGGCGTATCATCGACGAAACGCGGCGCTGGGTCATGCGCGATCTGCGCAACGGGCAAGGGTCACCCGCTAGTGGCGGATCCGAGCGGCGCGGCCTGGAAGTGTTGACGTCCCTGGTGGAGAGTTTCCAAGGAACATCGATCGAGCAGTGGGACGATGCCCGGTGGGAGTCATTCTGCCTGCATCTGGTCTGGCGGCTGTGCCATCACGGAGTTCATGGCGTCCGCCGCTTCGTACCGCCGGCCGTTCCGAAAGTCCGGCATCGCGACCTTGTGTGGGAAGCGACCGGGGCGGATAGCGACCAGCTGGTGCATGATGTCCTGATCCGTTTCTGCTCGTCGTTTCTCGATCAGGGGCTTGCATCCTGGCGATTGCCTGGCCGCGACGATGGTTTGTTTCGATCGTTCTGTGCCTTGTACCAGAAGCGGTGTGGTCCGCCGGATCATTGGCTCCGAAAGCTGCCGCGCGATCTGCGCCGCATCGAGCAGGCCGGCCTGTCGCCGCTGGGCTCGATCGAAGAATCGCTCGAACTGCTCGGTGTCGCGGAAGACGAACGGGAAGCCTACATCTCGGCGACGCTGCTCGCGTTGCGGGGATGGGCCGGCATGATCTGGCAGATGGAGACGCGCGGTGACCGCGTGGCGCATCCGGCACCACCCGGCAGTCTCGTCGAGTTCCTGGCCGTGCGCCTGATCCTGGAACGACATGCCTTGGCGCACCTTGGACTGGATGCCATGAACTACGAAGGGCCGCTCCATGGATTGCGGCGTGAGGCACAGTCGCGGCTGGCGCGACACGAGTCGGTCAATGTCGATCAGCGGGCTTTCCTCGTCTACCAGTTGGCCCAAGTACTGGGATGGCTGCCCGAGGACTTGTTCCGCATGGCGAAGCGAGAGTGGTCACAGCTGGTCGAGGAAATCGAAGCGTTCTCCGGGCACGAGCGGCGGCGGATCTATCAGTTGGCCTACGAACACCGTTACCGGACCCAGGCCTTGGACGCCCTGTCGCTGCACGCCCGCCGGGAAGTTATCTCGCTTGCCCACCCGTCGTTTCAGGTCGTGTGCTGCATCGATGACCGCGAGGAATCGTTTCGTCGGCATCTGGAGGAAATCGAACCGCGCTGCGAAACGTTCAGCGCCGCGGGTTTCTTCGCGGTAGCCATGTATTACCGTGGGGTGGCCGACGCCCATTTCGTTCCCCTGTGTCCGATCGTCGTGCGTCCTCAGCACTGGGTGGACGAAGACGTCGTCTATACGTTTCGGGATTCTCACCAGCGTCGCAAGCAGACTCGCCGCATGCTGGGTGCAGCTACCCACCAGGTTCATCTGGGAACTCGCAGCTTTGCCGGCGGCGCGCTGTTGACGGCGCTGGCCGGTCCGCTGGCCTCGATTCCCCTGATCGGGCGAGTGCTCTTTCCTCGGTTCACGGCACAGCTCCGTCGCATGGCCAGCCGGTTGGTCCAGCCCCCTCCCGTCACGCAGCTGCGGCTTGAACGCTGTCATCCCCAGCCGGGGCCGGCCGAGGACCAGATGGGTTACTCGCTGGAGGAAATGGCCGCAATCGTTGAGCGTTTACTCCGGGACATGGGACTGACGTCGAGCTTCGCGCGGTTGATCATCATTACCGGACATGGATCGTCGAGCTTGAACAATCCGCACGAATCGGCCTACAACTGCGGCGCGTGTGCGGGAGCGCGAGGAGGTCCGAATGCCCGCGCTTTCTCCCGCATGGCGAACGATCCCCGGGTTCGCGAGCTGATGGCGCGCAAGGGGTTATCGCTGCCGGGCGATGTCGTGTTTGTCGGTGCCTACCACAATACGTGTGACGACAGTGTCGTCTACTTCGATCTGGATCGATTGCCGCCGTCGCATCGCGACGATTTCCAACGCGCGGCGGACGTTATCGATCGGGTCCGCGAGCTGAACGCGCACGAACGCTGTCGCCGGTTCGAATCCGCGCCGCTGAATCTGTCGCCCGAGGCGGCTCTGCGGCACGTGGAAGGTCGGGCCGAAGATCTGGCACAAACCCGGCCCGAATACAACCACGCCACGAATGCGCTGGCCGTCGTCGGTCGCCGGGCGCGGACCCGCGGTCTGTTCATGGATCGACGCGCCTTCCTCAATTCGTACGATCCGACTCAGGACGATGCCGACTACACCATCCTGACTCGCATCCTCCAGGCCGCCGTGCCCGTGTGTGCCGGAATCAGCCTCGAATATTACTTCTCCTGCGTCGATCCCGTCGGCTGGGGATGCTCGACAAAGCTGCCCCACAATCTGACATCGCTGCTGGGGGTCATGGACGGTGCTGCCAGCGATCTGCGGACGGGCCTGTCGTCCCAGATGATTGAGATCCACGAGCCGATGCGGCTGCTGTTCCTCATCGAGACGACTCCGGCCGCGATGGAACAGATCATGGACCGCAACCCCGCCATTGGCAAACTATGCCGCAATGGCTGGGTCCAGCTGGCAACGCTTGATCCGCATTCGTCGAGTATCCACGTGCTGAAGAAGGGCTGTTTCGAGCCATACGTGCCGGACACCGACTCCCTGCCCGAAGTGGAGCGGTCCGTAGACTGGTACCGTGGCTGGCGCGATCATCTCGGCTTTGCCGTGACCCGCAGCGGCCTGCCCTTGCCGGATGCCGAGGGAGGTAACCCGTCGTGAACACCGACCCCGTGTTTCTGGGACTGGGCATCTGCGTGGTGGCCTGCCCGACGGTCCTGCTGGCTGCCTTGGGGCTGCCGTCGCTCGTCGGGCGCCCCTTGAACGAACAATCGATCAGCCGTTTCACGCACACCGCGGTTGTGACGGGTTTGACCGCCGCAGTGTTGATCCTGGCATTGATGCTGATGCAGGGCACGCGCCACGTCCCGGTGGAGATCGGCGATTGGGTCGTCATTCCCGAACAGGAATTCCACTTCACGATCAAGTTTGTCTTTGATCGGCTCTCGGTGCCTTTCGTCATCCTGTCGTACCTGCTGTGCGGGACGATCAGCGCCTTTGCGAACGTCTACATGCACCGTGAGCCGGGTTACGGCCGGTTCTTCATTCTCTACGCGGTGTTCCTGCTGGGTATGATCGTCACGTCGCTGGCCGGTACGATCGAGACGCTGTTCGCGGGTTGGGAACTGGTTGGCCTGTCATCCGCGCTGCTCGTGGCATTCTTCCAGGAGCGACCCGCGCCGGTCCGCAACGGCTTACGGGTATGGAGCGTATATCGAGTGGCGGATGCCGCGTTCCTGATTGCCGCGCTGGCTTTACACCATCTGACGGGACACGGCGACTTCGAGGAGCTGATGGGGACGGGACCGTGGCCGGAAGGGCGGGCGTCCCTGACCTCCTGGCAGGCCCTGTCCATCGGTACTTTGCTGTTGATCGCAGCCGCCGGCAAGTCGGCGTTGATTCCCTTCTCTGGGTGGCTGCCGCGGGCCATGGAAGGACCCACACCGTCGAGTGCCATCTTCTACGGCGCCTTGTCAGTCCACTTGGGCGCCTTCCTGCTCCTGCGCGTAAGTCCGATCCTGGAGCTCGCGCCACTGCTTTGCGCAGCCGTGGTGGTGTTGGGGCTGAGCACTGCGGCATTGAGCGCGATGATGACCCGTGTTCAAACGGACATCAAGAGTTCGCTGGCCTTCGCATCGCTGACTCAGGTGGGCATCATCGTCGCGGAGATCGGCCTGGGGCTGCGCTATATCGCGCTGATTCACATCATCGGCCACGCATGCCTCCGCACGCTGCAACTGGTGCGAGCGCCTTCGCTGCTGCGGGACTATCACGCAATGGAGAGTGCCCTTGGCGATCACTTGCCCCAGTCCACGACGGCTCTTGAGAAGCTCGTTCCCTCGACTTGGCGCAACTGGTTCTACCGATTGGCGCTCGAACGAGGCTATCTCGATTCGATCCTGACCGACTTCGTCGTCTGGCCGTTCCTGCGCGTCTTCCGCTGGTGCGATTCCATGGAACGACGCTGGACCGATATGCTGTCCGGCGGGACTTCCCGCGAATCGGACGCGGTGAAGCCGTCGCCGACGTCGCTGGAGGACTTAGGTTGACCGAGCTGCATTTACCCTGGCTGGAGTTGGCCGTCGTGCTGCCGTTGGCGGGCGCTTTGTTCGTCTCCCGCTTGCGCGATGCGCAGCGTGCTCAGTGGTACAGCGTCGTCTTTGCTGGCTTGACGCTGTTGGCGACGGTGGGCGAGTGGCTGGATTTTGCTACACTGGGCGTCTTTCAAGCCCATGACGAATGGGATCTCCTCGCCGGACTGGTTGGACCGCTGCTGGTGGTTGACGAGCTGTCGGCGCC
>JBFWYF010000113.1:0-12246 GCA_050186685.1 Pirellulaceae bacterium | reverse complement strand
TCCTCCCGGAGAATCGCACCGATGCGAACGTCGACTGGCCGATCGGCATGACCGACGCGGAGGGCTCGTTTACGCTGAAGACGGGCGAAGCTACCGGTGCCCCGGCGGGTGCCTACAAGGTCACCATCGTGTGCCTCGAGAAACAGGAAGCGGGTAAACAGGGCGGGGGCATGGGCATGGGCGGGGAGGAGCAGGACAAACTGAAGGGTGCGTATGCGAACCCGGAAAAGTCGAGCCTTTCCGTCGAGGTCAAACCGGGGACGAACGAACTACCTCCGTTCGATCTAAAGTAGCCGCTCGGCCCGGCAGGACGGAAGTCTTACGACACCGCTGACGCGGCGTCTGGCGACTTCCGCTACGAAGGGTAGCGGAAGTCGTAAGACTTCCGACTCTGCACCACCGCGCCACTCCGACCCGACGGAAGTCTTACGACGCCGCTGACGCGGCGTCTGGCGACTTCCGCTACGAAGCGCCTGACTCGGGAATAAATCGCACGCTCGGACGATCTATCGGGTCAAGAAACCTGTGTCCGACCTGGCTCGTCTTTAACGCAGCGAACTTCCTGCGCTGGGCCGTTCTTGTCTGACTCTTCTTTTCCAGGAGACCTTTCCATGGTGCGCTACCGGTACGTTTGGGCTGCGCTGATCAGCTTCTTCGTCGGCTTGTCGGGATGCGGCGAATCCCAATTCGACCGCGGTGGGGGCTCTGCATCCTATCGCACCGCCGAGCAAACCTCTGCACCGGCCACATCGCCGGCACCAGCGCCTCTCAGCGCTCACGGGCGCGCTGCACGGCTCTCCGAGCAGCCAGCCGAACCGGTCCCCGGAGTGGCTGGTGTGACCGTGACATCGTCCGCGCCCGCGTTCACCCCGGCTCGCGAGCAGCGAGCCGTTGATCCCCAAGCGAGGACCAACGCGCCAGCCAAGGGGCCTGAGCAAGGTACCGGTCCGGGAATGCCGGGCGATCGCTACGCGCTGATCACCGAAGATCCGTTCGTTTCGGCCCGCGACAATCCGTTGTCGACGTTTTCGATCGACGTGGACACGGCTTCGTATTCCAAGACCCGCATGTACCTGTTACAGCACGAGACACTGCCGCCCGTCGATGCCGTCCGCATTGAAGAGCTCGTCAACTATTTCGACTACAACTACGAACCGCCCACGGACCAGCGGCCATTCGCGGTGCATGTGGAGTTGACCGAAGCGCCTTGGCGGGCGGGGCATCGTCTCGCGCGAGTCGGCATCAAGGGGCGCGAGGTGGAACGCGCACGGACCGCGACCAACCTTGTCTTTCTCATCGATGTTTCCGGCTCGATGGACTATCCCAACCGCTTGCCGCTCGTGGTCGACAGCCTCCGGCTGCTGACATCTCAGCTCGGCGAGCAGGACCGTGTCGCCATCGCGGTATATGCCGGAGCGGCGGGAGTGGTCCTTCCACCCACATGCGGCGCGGACCGCCATCTGATCGTCGAGGCCCTCGATCGCTTACGAGCGGGCGGGTCGACCAATGGCGGCGAGGGAATCCGACTCGCCTATCAGCTGGCACGGAGCTCGTTCTTGCCCGCAGGGGCCAATCGCGTGATCCTGTGTACCGATGGTGACTTCAACGTGGGCACGACCAATGTCGGGCAGCTCGTGCGGCTGGCCGAGACCGAGGCGCGCGCGGGTGTCTTCCTGACGGTGCTCGGTTTCGGCATGGGAAATCACAACGACGCCATGCTGGAAGAGCTTTCTAATCGCGCGAACGGCAACTACGCATTTATCGACACGATCGACGAATCGCGTAAGGTACTGGGCGAACAGCTGCAGGGCACGCTGGTCACGATTGCGAAGGACGTCAAGATCCAGGTCGAATTCAATCCCTCCCACGTGTCGGCTTACCGGCTGATCGGATACGAAAACCGCAGGCTGGCGGCCCAGGACTTCAACGACGACCGGAAGGACGCGGGCGAAATCGGTGCGGGCCATACCGTGACCGCCTTGTATGAGCTCGTACCCTGGGGCGAAGGCGAACCTCAGCTCACTACCCCTGTCGATCCGCTGAAGTATCAGCAGCGATCTGCCTCCGGCGCGGGTGGTGATGAGCTGATGACGGTCAAGCTGCGATATAAAGAACCCGCGTCGGACGTCAGCGAACGCCTCGAGGTGCCGGTGCCGAACCAGCCCCGGTTATTCTCCACAGCCTCGCGCGATCTGCAATTCGCCGCCGCGGTGGCTGAGTTCGGAATGCTGTTGCGTCACTCGCCCCACTGCGGCAACGCCTCCTACGCCGGAGTACTGGAAATTGCCCGGGGAGCGTCGCAGCCCGATCCGTACGGCTATCGCTCGGAGTTTCTGCAACTCGTGGCAGCAGCACAGCGATTGTCGGGCGAACCCGCATCGCAGCCCTTCGGCAGCAATTGGTTGCCGACACCCCGTTCGGCTCAGCCTATCACCCGGCTGTCCGTATCTCCGACCGTATCGGCTCCGGCGAAAAGTTGGGACGGGTTCGACGTGATGCTAGCTGGCATCGCGGTCCTCGGCGGACTGTGTGCCTTCGGCGCGTCACTCAGCATCGTCGGGGTGATTCTGTGGCAGGCTCGCTGTGCGGCGAGTCCGTAGCGGAAGTCGCCAGACGCCGCGTCAGCGGCGTCGTAAGACTTCCGCGTCATGGCACAGGTTACATCTGTCCGTGTCGACCCAAGTTTCGAGCGACAACGCCCCCTCCCCGACCCTCCCCCACAGACACGTGCCGACGTCATCAACCTGTTAGCTCGACACTTTGCGCGGCAAGTGCCTGGGGGGAGGGAGCGAACCGAATCAGCAGAGGCCCTCGCTCACCCCGCCACACTGCGTCCAAAGTCCAAGTGCCTCTCCCAACCGCGCCGCCTTGGAGACCGAATAAATCGACTGGCGAAGAACGCGCGAGAATGCCGATATTTGCGCGGATGCATCGTGTACGCCTGGCTCGAGCCCTCGGTTCGGGCTTCGGTGGGCAAGACCAACAGGGATGGCGGAATACCATGAAGCAGCCGGCTATCGTCAGCGTGGGAATTCCGGTCTTTAACGGCGCCGAGCGGTTACCCGAAACACTCGCCACCATTCTGGCGCAAGACCATCCTGACCTCGAGATCATCCTCTCCGACAACGCGTCGACCGACGGGACGGAGGAGCTATGTCGCGATTTTGCTCGCCGTGACCCGCGTATCCGGTATTTCCGCCAGGCGCACAACACGGGAATGGGGGCGAACTGGAGCTTCGTTCGCGAGCAGGCCACGGGAGCGTACTTCATATGGGCCGCGGACGACGACCGGTGGTCGCCCAACTTGCTCTCGACCTTGTGGCGGGCGCTCCAGGACGAACCGGGCGCGGTAATGGCATTCCCCACGAATCACTTCATCAATGAGCAGCTGGAGACGGTCATCGACTGCAGTTCGCTCCCAGACCTGGCCGGACCATGGCCTCTGCTCCAGCGTCTGAACCATGTTTTATGGTTCGAGGAGGGACAGCAGAAGGGCAACCTCGTTTACAGCCTGATCCGTACGGATGCCGTCCAGCGGATGCCCTTTCCCACGCTTGCAACGCAAGCCTATCGAGAATGGGGGGGCGACCAGCTGATCGTCTTTGCACTCGCGTTCGAGGGCTATTTTGTCTACGTACCGGAAGCCCACTTCTACAAACGGTACTTTCCGACAAAGAAATACGAATCCGACGATCTGCACGAACATGTGCACGAAATGCAGGGCTATTTCGCACGGTACCGGCAGCTGATCCAACAATCGCAGCTCGATCCGCTGTCGCGAGACACGTTGCTGGCATCGGTCGCGGTGCGGGAATCGGTGTGGTACAGCCGTGTGCTGAGTGCCAAGGGGCTGGACCAGGTCCGAGGCCGCTTGGCGCTGATGGTCGAACACTGTGATCAAGTACGGGAGCGGCCGGCGGATCTGTCCACAAAGCGAACGCGCGGGAACCGTGAGCCGCTCACGTCGATTGTGATCTTGAATTACAACGGTCGAGCGCACCTGGCTCAGTGCCTGGCCAGCATTCGTAAGCAAACCACCAGTCGCTACGAAGTGATTGTCTTTGATAATGCTTCGACCGATGGCTCGCGCGAATGGCTGCGGACCGTCCCGGACATCACGCTGGTGGAGAGCCCGGTAAACCTCGGCTGTCCACCGGGGCGCGCGCAGGCGATTGCGCTGGCGCAAGGTGACTATGTACTGTTCCTGGACAACGACACGTTGGTCACACCGGCCTGGCTGAGCAGTTTTCTAGCACACATGGAAGCGGATCCGGAGATCGGCATCCTGGGGCCGCGGTCCAACCACGTGAGCGGCGCTCAGCTGGTCACGCAGGTCGCATACGCCAATGAGTATGAGCTGGGACAATTTGCCAAGCTCTGGACCTGGCTCGCACGCCGCCAGCCGACTTTAATTCCGGCGCACCGTCTCGTCGGGTTCTGCATGTTCATCCGGCGGGCGGTCATCGAGCGAATTGGAGGGCCGGACCCTCAATTCGGCAAGTTCGGCTTTGAAGACGACGACTACACGTTGCGGGCGAAAGTGGCCGGATTCAGAACGATGATTGCCAACGACATTTACATTCACCACACGGGGGGGCCGCAATCGAAGGGCGATCCCGAATACAACCGGCAGATGCTCGAGGCTTGGGAAGTCTATCGCCGAAAATGGCGCATCCCCGACGAATTACCTTGTGGCCGAGCGTATGACGTCGAGGCGCTGAGTGCACAGCCATTCGACGCCGCGCGGCACTTCGTTCCGATTCCGCCAGCGGAGGAAGTGCGCCGGCACCTCTACCGGCGCTCGCCCGTAGCCGCGTCGGGGGCCGACTTGGCACCGGCCCCTGTCGTCGCGGCCGAAGCCTGGCTGATTCAAGCGCGACCCCAGGACCTGGCGTACGATCGCTGAGGAAATAACTCCCAATGGGGACAGAGTGGGGGTGAGGAGACAGGAAAGTGCTGCAGTTATTTCTTCAGCGATCCTGAGGTTCATCGCCATGCATCGTCCACGCGTCAGCATCTGCATTCCCAGCTACAACAACGCCACTTATCTGGGCGAGTGCATTGAAAGTGCGCTGCGGCAGACGTACGCATCGCGCGAAGTGATCGTGAGCGACGACGCTTCGACGGATCTTTCCCTCGAGGTCGCGAGTCGTTTCGGCGACAGGGTACGGTTGTTCGCTCAGCACAAGAACCGAGGACAGCCGCGTAACACGATGCACTGTATCGAGCGAGCGCAGGGCGAGTATATCTTGATCCTGCACAGCGATGATGCATTGCTGCCCAATTGCCTGCAACGGCTCGTCCCCTTGTTGGATGCACACGGACACGTGGGGTTGGCGGCGGGCGAACGGTTTGAACGGGACGAAGCGGGTCCCTATCAGGCCATCGCTCCATTTTATGACGGCGACTACCTCATTCCCGGTGAACGGCAGGCGAAGGTATTCATGCTGGCGGCGATGGTGCCGTGTCAGGTACTGGTACGCAAGAGCGTACTGCTGGCCGCCGGAGGCATTGACGAGCGGCATATCGTCAACTTGGATGGCCTGCTCTGGTTCCGGTGCGCGCTCCAGGCGGATGTGGCCTACGTTCAGACGCCCGTTTGTGTTTATCGTCGACACGCGAACAGCACGACGTCGCAGTGCAACCGGACCGTGCGTCACATGATGGACTATCATGCGACGCTGATGGAGATGTTTCGACTCGCGGCGGATCGTCCCTACTTGCGGCAGTACTTCGACATAGCTGAAAAGCGCGTGGGGGAATTGACGGTCCGCTACTGCCGCCAGGTCCTGCAGGAACGGGATTTCAGTCTCGCGCGGAGGTTTCTGGCGTTAGCACAGGTCTTCGATCCTGGCGTCGTAGAGCGACCCGATTTCCAGCTGCTCCAATGCTGCCTGGCTAGTACGGACGGGGACCCTTTGACCCTGTACAAGCGCCTGGCAACAAACGAAGAGTCGAAGCGGCGTCACAGTTACGAGCCCCCGGAAGGGTCGCGCCCGTTGCCGGAGCAATTGGACGAGTACCTCGCTTGGATCCGGGCCGGCCAGTCGGCGGCCACCGAGCGATCGTGCTCGACCGCGGCCGGAGCCGGCTCGGCCGCCCCACCGCCCTGCCCTGGTTATGGTGGATCTCAGCCCCACACCTTTGCCCCCTCGTGATGGATTGTGCGTGGGGAATCGACAGGAGCGAGCATGTCTCCAGCAAGCAGGCATTTGACCAGCCAAACGCAGGTGCGTCAGTTCATCGAGTCGCTCAAGAACAAGCGAGTGATTGTCTACGGGGGCGGCAAGATCGGAACGCGGGTCTGCCGTTCGCTGCGATACCATGGAGTGCGTCCCGCGGCGATCTGGGACATCCGCCACGCGGTGATTCGCAGCGTGGACGATATTCCGGTGGTGGCGCCACAGCCCGAATCTGTCGCGGGTCAGCCGGACGTGGTGGTGCTGGTGACGGTCTATTCCGAGAATGTTTGTCGCAGCATCGCGAGTGATCTGAAATCGCGAGGAGTCGCGCAGGTCGTTTATCGGCGCACGCTGATCAACTCGATTCTCTACCTCGAGTGCCACCATCTGAGCGAACACGATCGCTTTGTTTTCGACGTCGACCAATGCCACCTCTGTCCCGTCGCGAAGGACGCGAGTCACCGTTGTGACATTTTCAGCCGTCATCTGGCGGCATCGGTAGGCGTCTCGTGGCCCGCGCCGGCCGAGGGAATTCCCGAGCCGTGCGTCATTCCCTCGATGGGCGTGCTGGTGACCAATCACTGCAATCTCACTTGCCAGGGCTGCAATCATCTCCGGGACCTTTACCGCCCGGAAGACAACGTGCGGCTGGAAGTCGACCAGATACTCGCGGACTGCCGCGCGATCCTCGGCGCGGTGGATTTCATCGAGAAACTGGTGGTGGTTGGCGGCGAGGCCTTTGTGCACAAGGAGCTCGACGTGATCGTAGCCCGGCTGCTGGAGCTGCCGAAAGTCGGGCTGGTTCAGCTGATCACAAATGGGACGGTCCTTCCCAAGTCGCGTCGCGCTTTCGAGATACTGGCGAACGCTCGGGTGCTGGTCGAAGTCAGCGGCTATGGGCCGTACCTGCCGGTCGAGCTGCAGGAGAAGCTGCGGGAGTTCCTCGCCATTTTGCAGTCGTATGGCATCCGCCATCGTCATCTGGAGACACTGGAGTGGCAGGACTTTGGCGACTTTCGACATCGCGGCTACAGCGCGCGGCAGCACCAGGCCATTTACGACACCTGCTGCTTCGTCTCGAACGATCTGTTTGATGGCAAGTTGTTCAAGTGCAGCCGCAGTGTGTTTGCCACTCGGCTGGGGCGCATTCCGGACTATCCGGGCGACTACGTGGACGTGCGAGGGACACCGCCCGAGCAGCTACGGCAAAAGATCGTTGCGTTCCTGCAGCTGCGAAATCCTGAAGTGTGTCAGCACTGCAATGGGACGACGAACCAGCGGATTCCGGCCGGCATGCAAGTGAGCGGCGGTGCGGTCGGCGAGCCGCTTGTGCAGCTGAACATGCTGCCGGCAGCGACCGTGTCGCCCGCGTGAAGCCACTGGAAGCCCGCCGGATCAAAGAATTTCCCGCAGAGATCGCTGAGTCAGACAGGGGCCTGAGCGTTTTCCTCCGCGGTCTCGGCGGCCTCTGCGGGAGACTGGTCATGCAACGCGGTCCTCGACCTGGACGTCCCGCCACCGGCCAGTCTTCACCCAAGTCGGACCCGAGCCACCCACGCCCCCGGCGACCGGATGCTTACGCGAATTCCAGACCGCTGAGCGTCCCGGCGCCGCTGTGAAACCGATCGACCTCAATCCCCAGTCTTTGCAACATGCTGACGTAAAGGTTGCACAGAGGCGGAGGATTCTGGGGGTCCAGGGCCAAGTGCTGGCCGTGGCGAAAACCGCCACCCGCCAAAAGAATGGGCAGGTTCCTGTTGGAGTGGCTGCTGGCGTCCCCCAAATTGCTGCCCAGATAGACCATCGTCCGGTCCAGCAGCGTTGCGTCCGCCTCCCGAGATTGCTTCAGTTTCGACACCAACTCGCGCAGCACCTTCATGCACTCGACCTCAATGATCTCGAGCTGCGCCAGCTTGCCCGGATCCTTGCCATGATGGGACAAATCGTGATGCCCCTGCGTCACACCCGGAATCGGCGGAACGCTGGTCGCGCCCGCCAACATGATGGTGATCAATCGCGTCGAATCCGTTTGGACGGCCAAGTGCGCCAAGTCGAACAGTAACCGCGTTCGGCCAATCAAGTCGCTCCGATCCGCGATATCGCGCGGCGGCTCGACCTGCACCTTGGGCTTAGGCGTCTTCAGCCATATTTCGTCCAAAACGAGACGTTGCTCCAGCTCCCGGACACTCGTGAGATACTCGTCGAGTTTGCCGCGATCATCCGTTCCGAGACTGGACCGAAGCGACCGTGCCTGCTCGCGCACATCGTCGAGAATACTGCGACCCTCAGCAAGACGGCGCATCCGCGCTCGCACTTCTTGTTCTTCCCCATCGAGAAACATTTCGGCAAACAGTCTTGCTGGCGAACTGTGCGCGGGCACCCGCGCACCGGTCCGCGTCCACGACAGTCCCAATCCTTCTCCGGAAAGCGCCAAACTGGGAAACCGCGTCGCCGCACCGATGTGTTCGGCGGCAAACTGATCCACCGAAATTCCGTTGCGAATCCCCGGCTGGCCGGCGCCCGACACCCCTGTCAGGAAACCATCGATGGCCTGGTGGCCACCGCTAATTCCCGCCAGACCGGAAATGACCGTGAAGTCGTTCTGGAATTCCGACATCACGTTCAGGTACCGCGACAGCGGATAGCCTCGCCCCTTCTCCTGTGGAAAAAAGCTCCCCGGATAGAATCCCAACGGAGCGCAGATGCAGATCAACCGCCGCGGTGGCCCCTGACTTTCGGCCGAACCGAACGCAACAGACGAGGCCAGCCGATCAAGCCACGGCAGAGCAAGCGAAACACCCGCCGCGCGAAGAAACCCGCGCCGCGTCGACCGCTTGAATCGAGCGTCCGACGATGTACGACGAGTCCATTCCCCATTCGCTCCGTGTTCGAATCTCATGACAGGCTCCCTGACTGAACCCATAGGCAAATTGCACCGAGCAGCTTACTTCCTAACAAACACGTCACTCTGCACCACTTCGTGCACGAGCGAGCGAAAGCCGTAGCTCCGGTCCCTCACCTCCGCGACGATCGCTTCCACGCTCTGCCGATCCGCCGCCGTCGGTGACACCCCGGTGCCATACGCGAGCAGCTTGACGGCCAGCGCACGCGCCAATTGGTCCGGATCGGACAACAGCAGCGTCTTGAACTCGTCGATGTCCCGAAATCGTCGGCCGTCTGACAGTACGTCGCTGGCGTCCACAGGCGGACCGTACTTATACCGCATTCGCTTTCCTGCTACCGCAACCGGCTCGCCGCTGCCGATGCTGCGGTAACGTTCTCGCCAGCCACCGATGACGTCGAAATTTTCCAGAGCGAATCCCGGCGGATCGATCTGCGCATGGCACGCCGCACAGGTGGCAACCTGCCTATGCCTGGCGAGTTGATCGCGGATTGTCGTGGCACCTCGGATGTCCGGCTCGACGGCTTCCACGTTGGCCGGGGGCCGAGGTGGCGGAGTTCCCAGCAGACGGTCGAGCACCCAAGCTCCGCGCACAATCGGTGACGTCGTCGTGCCGTTAGCGGTCACTTTCAGGATGGCCGCCATCGTCATCACGCCACCGCGGTGGCTGTTCGGCGGCAGCGTCACTTTGCGAAATTCGAGGCCCGCCACACCCGGAATTCCATAATGGGCCGCCAAACGACCGTTGAGGATGCTGAAATCGGCCGCAACGAAATTCGCCAGGCTCAGGTCGCGTTTCAGTACCTCCTCGAAGAACAACTTTACTTCGTCGACCATCGAGAGTCGCAGCAAATCGTCGTACTCAGGATAAAGCTGCCGGTCGGGCAGGGTGGCGTCGATGTCGCTCAGTCCCAGCCACTGACCCGCGAAATTCTCCGTAAACGCTGCTGCCTTGGGGTCACCCAGCATGCGTTCGACCTGCTCGCGCAACCTTTGCGGCCGGCTCAACTCGCCTCGTTCGGCCAAATCGAGCAGTTCCTCGTCCGGCATCGAGCTCCACAGAAAATACGACAGGCGACTGGCCAGCGCGAACTCATCAAGGGGCGGCGGCCGACTCCTGTCCCCGGAAACGTCCGCCTTGTCCGACGCACCGGTCCGCTCGCGGATAAACAGGAAGTGCGGCGAAACGAGCACCCCGGTCAGTCCGACCCGCAGGGCCCGGTCGAAAGACTCGTTCTCGTTCAACGTGGCCCGGACCCGCTCCAGAAAGGGCCGAAGGTCCTCGTCGGTCACCGAACGCCGAAAGGCCCGCCGCACGAACTTGCGGAGAATCGCTTCCGCGTCAGCCATCGGTTGTTGCGAGACGACTTCGCGGCGACGCGGATCGTCCGGCGACGGAGACTGCGGCATATCCCCGAAGAGCAGGCGATAACTCGGCGGGGGCCACGAGTCGAGCAAAGGTCCTTCCATCTCGACCCATTGCACGACGAGACCCGGCCCCGCGTAATTCGCGGCCCCTCCCTCGCGCTGCAAATCGCGCGGGCGCACCTCCGTGTCGACGAGCAAGCGAATGTTGCGCCTCGCCTCCATCGTCTCCACAAACTCGATGATGGTCGGTGGCCCAGGAGGGGCCTCGAAATATCGAATCAGATAAGGAGGCTCTCCCAAATTGTCGGTGCCGCCGTTTATATGAAACAGGACGGGCTTGTCGCTTTGATATGCATAGGCAGAAATACGGAACCGGTATTTGCCCGGATTTCGAGTCAGGAAATTCCAGAACACGATCTGAATATTCGAGGCGAGATCGGAACTGAAAATCGCCACGCCGTCATCCAGGTGCCGGTACACGCCGTGCCGCCGCGTGGCGGACTCGTTCTTGAGTTCACTGCGTTTCCGGACCGTTGTCGGACGCGGCTCCGCGGCCATGGCCGCGTCCAACACCCGATTCGCTGCCGCCAGGTAGCCGTCCAGCAGGTAGGACGAAAAACTCAACGACTCCGCATTCGTCGCGAAGCCCCCTGACACGGAATCGTCAGGCAAGACGTCTTTCACGTCGACGTGCACCCCCAGGAGGTCGCGCACCGTATTCTGGTACTCGGCCAGAGTCAAACGCCGCATGATGGCCCGCCCTTGAACCGCGTGGCGAGCGGAATCCGCCGTAGCGAGTTGACCCTCAATCCAGTCGATCAGCGCCCGAGCGTCGGCGGCGCTCGGACGCGGCTTTCCCACCGGAGGCATGGTTCCCGACCGCAGCTGCTCGACAACTTTCCGCCAGAGTTCCTGTGCATCGCGGTCACCATAGTTCCGTGGCAGGTCTCCAACTCGAAAATCTCCTTCTGGCTCCGCCCCAGCATGACAAGTCTGACAGTACTGCTCGAACAGCACGCGGCTCGGGTCTGCCACGACCGCTGCCGGCCCCTCGGCCACAACCATCCGGGTGCCGGACCCGACAAGGCCCGCCCAGACGCCTATCACGGCAAACAGCCGACGCCATTTGGCCGATCGGCTCATGTGCAAGTACATCGCCCAACTCGTTTCCAGAGAATGCGGTGCCAGGGGACCGAAAGCCACATGGTAGGGAGTCCCGTCCCTGCCCGTCCAGCGCAACGGCCGGCGAAGCCAGCAAACTTCCTCAGCTAAGCGTCGACCGGGATCTTCTCCCATTGCTTGTCGAGCCGCTTGAGCGAGATGGGCATCGACGTACCTAGTTGCTGGGCGAACAGCGAGACGCGCAACTCCTCGAACATCCAGCGGAACAGCACCAGGTCTGGATGGTGTGCTCCGCGTTCTTCCGCAGCGCGCCATCGCGCCAACAAGGCCTGCCAACGTGGCGTCAGGTCGCCCAACGCCTGCTGGTCGCGGACACCACCACCGTGCGTGAGCTTGCCGAGCCGCACGTGTATGGCCTCCAGATACCGCGGCAAGTGTTTCAGCCACTCCCAGGGTGTTGCCACCAAGAAGCTCTTTCCGAGCAGCAGTTGCAGCTGGGATTGAATGTCGGGGACGGCAGCCGACGCCACCGGCGGGGCACCTTCCACTTGCAGCCGAACGGCATGGTAATTCTTAAACAGAGGCCCCAACAACCGAGTCACATCCTGGACGACTCCCGGAACCTCCTCACGCCCGGCCCGTAGGCAAAGCTGGAACTGCTCGGCCGTACGC
>JBFWYF010000112.1:0-12253 GCA_050186685.1 Pirellulaceae bacterium | reverse complement strand
CGATCTGGCGCGGCGTCTGCTGATCGATGACGACGAAGCATGGACGTCTCCAGAGACCTACGCCCGCAAGACCCAGTGGCAGGACCTGTTGGGCATCCCTTTCCTCCTGCACCAGCTGCGGCGCATGGCGGAGGAACCAGGTAAGTTGGACGGCCTGCATAATCGCCATGCCATCTATCGCGAAGCTATCCAGCGCATGGTTGACGATGGAATCCAGAAACTGAGCAGTACGGGGCGCGGGAACCAGATCATCGACGTGGCGAACGTGGAACGAGTGTTGGGCCAGATGGCTTGGGATATGCAATCGGCAGGCAACCACTCGGCGGTCGCGACGGGGCCGGCATATCGGCGGGTTCGCGAGATCCTGTCGGACAACGATTTGTTTCTCGCTATCGAGCACATCAACCTGACAACTGCCGGATCCTTGCTGGACCGGCCCAGTCGCGTGCGATTTGCCTGGCGACATCGGTCGTTCTGCGAATACTTCGCGGGACTACAATTAGCCCGTCACTACAACGAGCCCGGGTACAGTTCGACGTTGCGCCGCCTGGCTCGAGATCCACAATGGTATTGGACATTTCGGTTTGCGCTGAGCGAAGCCGAGGCGGCGGGTGAGCCCGATACGCGCGACGCGCTGGCACGCGACCTGATTGCCAGCGGGAATCCATTTCTGGTCGCCGCTTCGCTCGAGGAAGATCGTCTTAACCTGCCGACAGAGCTGGCTGTATTGACCCGATGGCTCGTTCACCATGACGACGAGTGGAGAGATCAGTGGGTTGCGAAGGCGCCGCCGCCAATCGTGACACGGCCCATGTTAGAGATCCTGGCAACGATGTTTCGCTTCGAGAATCGAAACTCCCGCTGTCTGTCGGCGGCGTGGGAGCTTATCCGGAGCACCGACGAACCTGCTGCACGCCGTGTCGTTGACGAGTTTCTGGGGGAGTTCTCCCGGATTGTGCAGGGTGAGCGTGGCAAATCTTCCCGGCGCATCGCGCAAGAGTTTCTTGACGGCTTCCGCCACGTTCCGCCGCGACGGTCGGGGCCGGATGATTTGACCTATTGGGACGAGGGCGGCAACCGTCATTTCATCCACGATAGTTTTGAGATGGCACGCTTTCCGGTGACGAACGAGTTGTTTGAACTGTTCGATTCACATCACGACCGTACGCCATGGAGCATCGAAGACCGTTGCCCCGTCGTCGACGTGACCTGGCATCAGGCGAGTCTCTTCTGCAGCTGGCTGGGGGACGAATTCGCACTGCCGACGGAGGAAGAATGGGAGTTCGCCTGCCGGGCCGGCACGCGGACCTTATGTTGGTTCGGAAATGACGAAACGGAGCTTAGTAGGCATGCGTGGTGCCGATGGAATTCCGGCGGCACAACGCACCCCGTGGGCGCGGAAGGACATGAGAACCCCTGGGGGTTATCCGATATGCACGGGAATGTATGGGAATGGACGGTGAGTGGGGGGGGTTCATCGGGTTCGTGGCGTGTGCGGCGCGGCGGCTCCTTCAACTTCAATCCGGGGGTCTGCCGGTCCTCCTGCCGCCGCGACGGCGATCCCACTTTCCTCGCCAACCACGTCGGGTTTCGTGTCTGTCGTCGTGGTGGTTCTCCCCAATCGTCCTCCTGACTCTGGGCTCTGAAACTCTGCCCCTCTGCACTCTGACGGGGTGCAGGGGCGGAGCCCCTGCTCGCGGAAATCTTGAGTTCCAACCCCTGCTGGCCAGGGCAGTTACGATTCGGCTTGGCGTGATGTACGAATTGCCGACGCGCGAGGTGCCTTGCTATGGGCAGGGAGCGTGTGTCCGCGCCCCAGGCGAGACATGTTGCATCGAACTTTACTTCATGTGCATAAGGAACCGAAGATGCCAGAAATCACCCGAGAGGATGTGCGGCGGTACGTCAACGGAGAAGCGCTGGCTCCCGAGCGGCGCGTCGCCGTCGCGGAGGCCGTCGATACGGATCCCCAGGTCGCCGTGTGGTACGAGGAACTGCTTCACGACGACGATATCGAGTTGCTGCCCGCCGCCGCCGCAGTCATCACCGACGTCTTTCGCCAGCTGGATCATTCCTGTTGGTCCACGCTGAGCACCGAAGGGGCGACTGGGCACTCCGGCTCCATTCGCGCGGTCGTCGAGCTGCCCGAACCACCACGCGTGGAAGTGGTCATCGACCAGCACGACGACGCGCTGCAGCTGAGCTTCTCGCCCGAGCCTCGCGCCTGGACGCCCGCCAGTGTCGTCTTGTTCGTTCCTGCCACTGCGTCTCACGTCGAGCCGGTCGAACTGTCTCGGCAGAAGAAGGAGAACCTCCGCGGGGAAAGAGCCGAGAACGGCCCCGTCGCTGCCCCACCTGTACTCGGCGGAAGCGGACTGTCCCTGGCCGCGCGGGGCGCCGGTGCGGAGGCGTGGAAGTCGGAAACGGTCCGCTCGGCCAGTGGGATCGAGGCCTGGCTCCAGGATTCCGCTCAAGGCGTCGTCGCACGCTGTATCGTGCCGGCGGAACTGGTGCAGCATCCCCGTGCCGTGTACCGCCTGCAGTGGACCGACCCGGAGGGAGCTGCTCACGAACGGTCCATGACGTTTCGTCTGCACGCAGACAGGAAATCGCCAGGCTTTTTGGTCGGGGAAGCTGTCCTGGGACTCCGACGAGATCTGATCCTCTCCGCTGCTGCCTGGACGATCTCCCTCCGCCCCTGTGCAACCCGGGACCTGACGGTATGGGACGCCGACCAGCTCCGCGAAGTCGCCGGCGAAGACCTGGAGGTCCTGATTTTGGAACGGGACACAACATCTGAGCGCACACGGTATGTGGCCCGGTTCCACAGTGACGAACAGCGCCGACTCTGGTCCGATCCCGCAACCTGTCGCGCGATTCGCTTTCAACCCGCCTAACCCACTCGCAGGAGTACCGCACGATGGCGTCGTTATATTCCAATTGGGAGTTGCTGCGGCGGGTGGACGAGGACTTGGAAAAACTCGCAGCAGAACAGGGAATCGTACTTGACGGACTGACGGACCAAGAACGAGCGAAGAAGGTCCAGGAGATCGCGACGGGCATCACCGCCCCCGACTGGGCGCATGCCGTGCAGGTCATGGCAGGCTGCAACGCAGAGGAAAGGAAGGAGCTTGACAACCTTGCCGCCGAGTTGAGTAACGACGAGCAGGTCAAACTGCACGAGATGCTGGCGGGGCGCGGAGATCAGCACTGGAGCCTGCTGGAAAAATTGAAAAACCGCCTTGGCAAGGGGAGTCACCTAAGGGAGCAAATCGCGCGAATTGTCGCGCAGAAGAGACGCTGGCCTGCGTCCTGGGAGGAGCTTGGGCAGCGCATCTGGGCGTACGAGCCCGACCACGTTCAAGCGTATGAGGATTCGATCGGATGGTTTCTGCGTGGCCAACATGCCGTGCGGTATTCAGACGATGTCCATCGTGAGGACATTGTCCAGACCCTCAGATTGGAACTGTTTTTCCTGGTGATTCGGAACGCGGGCCAGTGGTATGGCGTAAGGAATCCCGCGGGAAATTGGCGTGGTTTTCTGATTTGCCACATTCGTACGATGGCCCACCGCAGGGCGAAGGAAATCACGGGCTGGTCGCGGTCCACCGACCTGCTCCGTCAGCTCGAGGGGAGATTCTTCAAGGCCGATAGCGATCTACGCCGCGTCGCCCGCGAGCATCAATGCGAAGTTGATTCGGCAAACCCGGAAGCATGGATTCCGGCCCTGTTGCACGCCATGCCGCATTGGCCGGAATCGTGGACAAATCTCGACACCGAGCTGCACGACGACAAGTCCCCACTTGTCGAGTTCTTGTCGTTCGCAGGCTGGGAACGTACCTTGGCATCCGTGCTATGCGGTATCCATGCGCATTTTCATGGGACCGGCCAAAGCCTCTCCGGTCGGATCGAGAATAAGGCCATGGAACTGTTCGATCTGGACGGGGCGTTGGATCTACCTACGTCCGATGCCGAGGATCGGGGCTGGTCTTATGCTTTCATTGAGAATGACGGGACGACGCTCAAGGTCCGGGTAAATGCCGGCGACGCCCCTTACGGAGCCGTCATGCTGCTCGCCGGAATGATCAACAAGGAAGGCGGCGCCGAGAAAGCGGTCGTGCGGGCCCAGAAGACCTTGTGTCTCGGGCCGAGCGATGGGCAATTTCGACGGGTCGACCTTGCGATCAGCGAGTTGATCCAGCGTCCGCGGGGGCGGTCGCCGTTCAAGTACGTTGGAATACCTGCCAACGACCTTACAGCCCAGCACTTTAACCACGAGGAAGTCAGCAGCCTCGCCGTGCAGGCGAACCTGTCTGGTGACCAGAAGCTTGCCCAGGAATTGGGTGAGCTGCTCTGTATCCTGGCGGCCAACCGCGGCGGCGGTGGCGCAAGCCAGTCGTAGTTGGCCTGCACTTCAACTTCCCATTCGCCATGGACACCTCCTCCACGCTATTCTTTGGCCCCGGCCAGCGGGCCGCGCTGACGTCCTGGTCCGGGCGTTGCCTGTTCGAGTTCTTGATCGAGCGACCGCTGACCGTCCAAAATGGCGATCACAAAGCGCCGTCCAAGGAGGGGAGCGACGCAGGGAGCGAGACCTCATCGTCCCTGCGGGCGCGCGTTGAGATCTTTCTCGTGCCCACGGGGCCGTCAGGACTGGCCGCGGGCGACCCGGTCGCGCTCGTGGATGAGGAAGTGACGACGCGGAAATCGTCCGATGGCCGGTGGCAAGGCTATCTGCTACTTCCGCCCAGTGTCGATGTGGCGCTAGCCCGCCGGTGCCATTTTCGGCTGACAGCTGTTCCTTGAGATTCCCGGGCCTCGGTCGGCCCGGTGCTGCCTCGACCTCAACGGAGACTGACGCCGGGCAGCAGTCTGTCGACAATGGCGAGTTCCCAGGAGATCGGGAATCCAACGAGAACTCCGACGAAGATCAGAATGGAGCAAGTTACGTGGCAACAATTCACCCCGCCGAAGAACCCGGTTATCGTGGTCGCTTGAGCCAAGCCTCAGTCACGCTGTAAGCACCCAGTGCGGACCATGCATCATTCCGACCCATTCAATCCATCCGATTTTCCCAGCCTGCAGTTTGTCACGCCTTGGTCCGAACATTGGCTCGGCCCGAGCAATTGGCTCTGGCGTTACGCTCGAGACCTCCGCGGCCGCGTGCCCGAGCCGGTGATCAAGGAGCATCTGTGCCCGCTGCTGTTCGATAAGCAGCTCCACGAGACGCTACGTTCCCACTACGACGAGGTTTGCTCCGAGCAGATACGTGACGATCCATCGATCCCGCGGCGAGGTGTGTGGCTGCTCCAGGGGCAGGTATACGGCATCCTCGCGGCGCGGGCGGCCGCAGAATTATTGGCCGGCAACGCGAAACCGTCGGTCCGCCGGGACTTTGATCGTTTCAGCCGTGCCTGTATCCGGCGCTATCAGCGCGCCTGGCCAGTCGATTCAGAGCCGATGCCGAATACGCGAGAGCAAGGGAGCACTTTTCGAGAGCACAAGCCACATCCGCTGGCCGCACTCTTGGCGCCGTTGGCGATGCAACGGCCACTGTCGACGTTGGGTTGGCTGACGCTCCGCCGCATTCTCGGTTACGTGCTGGGCTTCGACGAACCGGGTGGAGAAGTCTATGCGGCGCGAGCTCCCATGCTGCTCGTTCACCCGCTGATGGGGAGTGGCGATGTGCGCAGCGCCGAGATCCTGGTTGAGCCCTCGGATGTTTTCGGTTGCTACCTCGACCCGATCGCGCTGGGATTGTCGGCCGTCGATGAAAACATGGTCACGAGCCTCCGCCGCGCGTGGCGACTCTGTCGGGCGGCAGTGCTGGGAAGCATACAACCCGGGGAGGGAGTCGTTCCTTCGATACGACTCGCCCCGGATACCCGGGGCATCGCACTGCTCGGAGGAGACTCGGCGGGAGCCCTCCTGGCGTGCGGGATCTTCGCCGCGGCCAATGCACGGCGCGAGCCGTTGGATGGGGATGCGTCCATCTCGGCGGCGATTATCGACGACGACGGAAAACTCGGCCCGGTGGATGGGGTCGAGGAGAAGCTGCAGGCGGCTCAGCGGCATCACCTGCAGCGGGTCGTTCTGGAATCCGACCAGGCCGCCCAGTTCCAGGAAACCGGGCGCCGTCTGGGGATTCAGGTTCTCGCCGCGGCCACGCTGGCGGAAGCCTTCGGCTGGCTGAACACCGATGCCCGGATGGAGCAGGTGCTCGCGAAATACGGCGAAGCTCGGCAGGATGAATGGGAGCGTGTCCGCGGCGATTGGCGGGATGTGGATCAGTTGGCGTACTACGTCGAACCGCATTATGGCTGGCGCTCGGACACCAGGCAGCCCCTGACCGACTCAAGCGATCGCAGCGGCGGGGTGGACGACGAAGGGGAGAATCCCAAGCCTGTCGAGTTCCTCCCGGTCGCGGATCCCGAAGATACGGCCGAGGATGAATTGGCCAAGCTGGTTGCCGGAAGCCGCCTGATCTGTCTGACCGAAGACGCCGGCGCGGGCAAGACGATCTTTACGCGCCGACTGGAAGCCTACCTCTGCGGCGGCCACGCGCGCGAGCGACTCTTCGGAGGCAGGCCCCACCTGGGCATCCGCTTCGAGCACCGCGTCAAACACTGGCCGACCGATTTTTTCGGAGCGCTGCGTGCGGAACTCGCGAAATCACTGGAGGCCGCCTGCAAGGCGTCCGGCAATCAGGTCGCGCCCCAGGACGTGGCCGAATGGGCTGTCTCACGCGGGCGTCTGGTGCTCATTCTGGACGCACTTGACCAGGTAAACGACGACGCCCGGACGAACTCGCTCCAGGAGTTCTTGAACGCGAACCAGCAGGCTGAGCATCCGTGCCGCGTCGTGCTGACCAGCCGCGCCTACGCGGTGAATGACCGGGCCAACACGCTCTTCCATGTGACGGGCTGGCGGTTTGCCGTTATCCGGGGCTTCGACATTTTTCAGCAATATGTGCACTTGCGCGGACCGTCGTCCGCCGGCGCAAAGCCGCTTGTGCCGGCGGTTGCCGATCCGATGGATGAGCGCCAGGTGAGAGGCGCCTTGGCCACGCTTTTCCATCAATACAAAGATGTCAGTGACTTGCTCCAGATTCCCGTGGTGTTATCCCTGGTGCGGCGATTGGCGGACCGTGGCCGTCTGCAGCCGTTTCGCACTCGTGGTGAGCTGTATGCCCAGGTCCACGTAGACCTCTTGAAACGCGCCGCAGAAAAGCTGGGACATCGGGGGAGCCCCGGCCAGCTAGCTCGCTGGCAAGAGTTGATTGCCGCTTCGGCATTCCAGATGGCGGTCGATGGCCGCTTCGATTACACCGTTCAGGGCACGGCACAGGTTGCCGCGCTGCAGCGAAAAGCCGGTGACCGTTGCGCGCGTCCTGTATCCGACCAGGAGTGGAAGGACATCGAGGAGTTCGGCGAGTTCACCTACCGCTGCATATTGGAGAGGGCCGACGAGCTCAGCTTTGGGTTCAAGCATCGAGGCATGCTGGAGTTCTACGCCGCCCTGCACCTGGCGACGAACGGTCAAACCGGCTGGATTCGCGAGGTACGTGACAACCGCGGTGAGCTCCAGTCGCTGACCTGCGGCGAAAGCACACTCGCAAGGCACGTCAGCGACAAGAACTGGTATTGGATCTGGCGGTTCGCGACAGAACTCCCCAACCAGACCATCGCGGGTCATGAACGGACGTTAACCGCGAGCCTCTCGGAGCTGTTTCGGCTGCGAGAGGGCCAGCACCGGCCGACGGAACTCATCTTTCGAGCCTGGCACCGGTTTGAACTTGACGTGCTGTTGCTGCGCCAAATGGGTCCGCACGACAGTGCACACCGCGCTACGGTGCACGACAGGCAGCTGCTGGAACTGGGCCGCGGGCACATCCTGCCCGACGCGGCTGTCGTCGTACGTGAGTACCGGAGCGTCTGGGGTGGCGATGGAAAGTCCAAGTCGAAATCTCCTGCCGTCAATGAGCTTCTGACGAGCTTCATTCGCTGCCCGCCCCAGGGCGTTTCCTTCGCAAGTCCGATCGGTTCCGATGAAAGGCAAGTCGACGAACGGCCGCGGCACATCGTCATCGTACCGGCGTTTGAGCTTCAGCGCACACCGGTGACGCGCAGGCAATTCGCCCTTTTTGATCCCCAGTGGGAAATCGCTAATAGGTCCCTGCTTAACGCGTATTGCAGGTCTTCGCGATGTCCGGCGATTTCGATTTCGTGGTTCGACGCATTCGCTTTCTGCAAATCGCTTGGTCCAGAGTACGGCCTTCCCACCGAGGTCGAGTGGGAGTGTGCGTGCCGAGCGGGTTTCGCGGGCGACTACTGGTTTGCAGAGGAAGGCGACCTGGACAAACACGTTTGGCATTATGGAAACTCGCAGAACCGTACGCATCCGGTTGACGCCGACGACCACGCAAACGCTTGGGGCATTTCCGATATGCTCGGAAATGTGTGGGAGTGGTGCTGGGATTGGTATGACCGAGATTGGTATCGCCAGCGAACCGCGACATCGGAGCAAACGGTGTACAAGGCGGACAGCGGACCAGCCGCGGGTTCGTGGCGTGTGCGGCGCGGCGGCTCCTTCTACGACCTCTACTTCGTTCCGAGGAGCTGCCGGTCCTCCTACCGCAGCTTCAGCGATCCTACTAACCACGGCAGCTCCGACGGGTTTCGTGTCTGTCGTCGTGGTGGTTCACCCCAATCGTCCTCCTGACTCTGGGCTCTGAAACTCTGCCCCTCTGCACTCTGACGGGGTGCAGGGGCGGAGCCCCTGCTCGCGTTACGACACTAAGGTACCTTCCGAGATCTAGTTCCATGCCACCCGCCAGCACTCCGCTGTTCGTCAAGACACACGACTTCACTGTCTGGCTGCTCCGACACACGCAGCGATTCCCGAAACACTTGCGCCATAGCTACACCTTGCGACTGGAAAATGCCTGCTTTGACTTCGAAGAGAGGATCTTGCTGGCCAATTCCGCCCGCGCTGAGGTGCGTGCCGAGTACCTTCAGCAGGCCGACGGACGACTGCTGGTGTTACGTTCGCTATTGCGTTATTCAGTCGATTTGGAGCTCCTTGGTAGCCGACAGCTGGAGCATGCGGCACAATGTATCGACGAGTTGGGGCGCCTCCTCGGCGCCTGGATGAGAAAGGGTATGAATCGCTAGGAGACGGGTTCGTGGCGTGTGCGGCGCGGCGGCTCCTTCAACAACAATCCGAGGAACTGCCGGTCCTCCTACCGCAACAACAACGATCCCACTAACCACGACAACAACAACGGGTTTCGTGTCTGTCGTCGTGGTGGTTCTCCCCAATCGTCGAATTGCCTTGCTCAAGCCAGATGCCGGATCTGCGCACCAATGCACGTCCGGCCCGTGCCAAGAGGACGATACGATTCGTATCCGGTGTGATGGTCCCAGTGGCCCAAGGCAGCTGAGGCGGATCACCAAAGCCGCGGCGGCGAGCGAAAGCTGGTAGCACCTGCGAAGGTCTTCGCTCGCCCGTTTTCTTGCTTCGACATAGCTGGTCCCAGTCCATGGTGCGATCCGTCCGTGATCTCTGGCCACAAGTTGTGAGTTGGGAGAATCTTCTCTTCGCCTACCGGCGCTGCCGCCGACGTAAACGCTACCGTCGTGGCGCAGTCGAGTTCGACTGGAATTGGGAGACGAATCTGCTTGAGCTCCAGAAGGCGCTCGACGCAGGCGAATACCGCCCACGTGAATATCATCATTTCCTTGTGCATGAACCGAAACGCCGAAAGATCAGTGCGGCCCCTTTTGTTGATCGTGTCGTTCACCACGCATTAGTGAACGTGCTCGAACCGCTCTTCGAGCGTCGGTTCATCTACGACAGCTACGCGTGCCGACGAGGTAAGGGAACCCATCGAGCCATTCGTCGAGCGGAGGTATACCTGCGGCGATATCCCTTCTACCTCAAGACGGACATCGTCAAATTCTTTCCCAACGTGGATCACGAGATGCTCCTGTCGACCGTCGAGCGGACAATTGCGGATGAGCGAGTGATGGCTCTGATTCGCACGATTGTCGCCAGTGGCGACGGTATCTTGGCGGATGAGGCGACGCCGCGATATTTTCCCGGGGATGACTTATTCGCCATACTCCGACCCAGGGGGATTCCGATTGGGAATCTCACGAGCCAATTCTTCGCGAACGTGCTGCTGGACCCTGTCGACCACTTCGTCAAGGAGCAGCTTCGCGTTCCCGGATACATACGCTACGCCGATGATCTCCTGCTTTTCGGCGCGTCGAAGGCCTTTCTTTGGGATTCTCACGCGGCTCTGTCAGGACAACTTGCCCGACTGCGCCTGTGGCTTCACCCACGCAAAACACAATTGCGGCCTTCCGATCAGCGTCTCTCGTTTCTTGGATTTGTGATCAGTCGCTCCGGACGGCGTCTGACCCAAGATTGCGTGCGGCGGTTTAATCGGCGGATCCGGCGGCAGCGCTGGCTGCTCACACATGGGAAAATCGATCAGCGAAGAATCTCCGCATCGGTACGGGCATGGCTGGCTCATGCCTCCCACGCCAATTCGCGCGGCATTCGTAAGGAACTCTGGAAGCGCCTGCGGTTCTGAATGGTCGACTCTGCCTTCTTAAAGAAGGTGCGGCCATGTCGTTGTGCGTGTGCCGCGTTCGTCCGCGTCAGAACTGCAGATAGAGAGGTCATCACATGAGTTCCACAGTTGAATTGCAGCCCAGCAAGGCGACACACCTGGCAGCAGTCCCCGAGGTGACATTTGCCAACACCTCGGCCGAGCTGGCCTTGGAACGGGAACGCCTGGAACATGAAGTGCGCATCGAGGAGGAGCGCGACAAAGCTGCCGAACTGGCTCGCTTGCGCGAGCTGGCTCGGTTCGATTGAGAGCCGAACCGCCAACATCCGTAGCCGAAACGGCGAGACTGTGGATGACTGCTGATCCGCCCCGTACCCGCACGTATTCGGCTGCGCCTGTTGTGCACGAATGCCTTGTTTCCTCCCTTGTTGCTGCGGCGTCAGTGTGGGGAGTGTGAGCCTGGTGACATCGGCTCGGTAGCTCCCCTCGGCAACTCAACCTTGCCGAGCGGGAGCTGAGTCGGTGGAAGTGTTGACACCGCGCAACGTGGTCTGATGGCGGTGGATGTGGTAACGTCGGTCAGCTGCTTTGGAGAACAAACAATCGCCTCGGTTGGAACACCAGACATATGTCCCAAGCAATCGCTCCACAGGCTGCGTGGAACGCCTGGATGCAGAAAATCGCATCGGCCCGGCAAGATTTTCTCGGCCAGCGAGAGCTGATCGCCCGGCTGTTCCACGGGCAGATGCTGGGTGGCGAATGCCTCTGGCTGCGGGCTGCTCGGGGTGGCAATCGCGAAGCCGCACAGATCGATCCTGAGGTGACCGAATACGTTGCGGACTGTCTCCAACCAATTGCACCTGGTTTGCCCAACCCAGTCGTTCCGCGCCAATTGGCGATCCAGGCCGCTCTCGGCGGAAATCTCCAGGATTGCGCAACTCCGCCGAACCAGTCGAAGCCGCCCACGCTTGAGGCCACGCTGGAACGGGCGGCGCTGCACTATGCAGATTGCTGGAACTACGATTGGTGGTTTGCCCCGCAGCAGCCCAGCGACCTCCGCTTCCACGATCCAGCAATTGTGAATTACCTGCGCCGACTCGACTCGCTCCGTGGATTGGTCGGTGCCCTGGACCGCGTCGCCGGGCGACTCGCCGGCGGCTGGTTCCATCCGGGACTGCTGTGCGTCGCCGAGACCATCGCTGCGATCTGGATCCCGGAGCGCCTCAAGGCGGACTATTCTGTGTCGACGCACGTGCTGCTGGCGCCAACGGCGGTTCATCAGCCCGGACTCGTGGCTCGACTCACGCTCGAGCGCCTGCCTGACGGCTGCGGCGCCATCTACCCTGATCCACGGACCTCCGGATACCTGCTCACGGACAAGCGGTTCCAAGTCGCCGTCCAGAACGCGTGGTGGCTCGAGGTCGGCAGCTCACTGGGGCCGAAAGAAAGTGCGCCGCGTTTTGACGTGCGGTGGTCCCTGGCGATTGTGTCGCACGAGGGGCATCCGCTCCTGACGCAGGTTCAGGACCGATCGGGCGAAGTTGCCTTTGTGGTCGGTCTGCGAGCTGTGCGCCGGCGTGAAGGACTGGACGACAACGTCGCAGTCACGGCCCAGCTTGAAGGCCCATTGACCACCCCCGCTTCCAATGGCGCCGTGCAGGTGGTTTTCGATGG
>JBFWYF010000111.1:0-12267 GCA_050186685.1 Pirellulaceae bacterium | reverse complement strand
GGAAGCAATCGATATCGTGCTCGAGGAATGGGCCACCCAGAAAGACGAAAGGCCGCCTGCAGTTCCCGGTGTGAATTTGCCCGCTCTGCTTACCGACCGGGGCGACCCGCACCGTCCCGCCGATCGGCTCGACGCCGTCTATTTCCTGGACACCTATCATCTCCTGTTCCACGGCCCCACGCTGCTGAAGCATCTTCGCGAGCGATTGAGCCCGACAGGTCGGATCTATGTGCTGGATCGGCGTGCGGACCGGGCCTTGCCACACCGCGAAGCCAGCCATCGGCGCAAGATTGCTCCGGAGACCGTCGAGCAGGAGATGGCGGCCGCCGGGTTCCAGGTGCAAAGCCGTTCACCGCTGCCGACCAGCGACCGGTTCCTTTTGGCATTCACGCCATCAACCGCAAACTGACGTCACAGCTGGGCCAGGCTTTGAGCGGCGCGCGATTCCAGCGCGCGAGCTTCCTGGCGCCTGGCCAGTTCCAGGGCCGCTTCAAAGTCCTGGCGCGCCAGCGCTCGGCACGCCGCGTCGCCTTGGCCCTGCTGCAGCCGTACCTCGCCGCGGAGGCGATGTAACTCGGGCGCAAACATACGTTCGTCCGTGTGTTCGACCAATGTCAGTGCTTCGTCCAGCGTCTGAGCTGCCGCCTCGAGCTCTCCCTGCACCCGCAAGGTATCTGCGAGGAGTCCCAGGTAATAGGTCATGTAGGTCATACTGCTGGTGGCGCGCCAGTCGATTAAGCCGTCACGAAGGCGCGCTACTCCCGCTTCCGCGTACCCGCAGGCCGCGAGCGCCCAGCCGCCAATGATCGTCCCACCAGCCAGCCAGAACGCAAAACCATGTTCGCTGGAAATCAGTGCCGAGGCATTGGCGCATTCCAGCGCCCGCTCGGACTGGCCGCACAACTGGAACACCATCGCGGCGAAATGGAGAGCCACAGATTGGCTGGTGGGCGACAAGCCCTGGCTCATCTCGATCGCCTCATCGCTTTGCCGCTGCGCGGCCTCGGGATGCCCGAGCAGCCACAAGGCCACGGCACCGTACGCCTTGCAGATGACGCCGGGATCCTGACCGAACTGGAATGCATGCAGTCGGTGACGATCGGGATCGTACAGCGCCGCCACTTGCTCGACATGGTGCAGCGCAGCGGCCGGCAAGCCCCGGCAGAGGGCGGTGAGCCCAAGGGCCTGGTGTGCTTGCAGGGCGAGATCGAGATCCTGCCGTTGCCGCGCGACCCTCAGCAACTCGTCGGCCAGTTCCTGGGCGCGGGTTAACTCCGATCGAACCTTCCGCACCAGCCACAATCCCCAGAGTACGGGAAACGGCGATTCCGGGGACGCGGCGTTCAATTCGCGTGCCCGTTCGTACGCCAGTTCGGCCGACCGGGCCGCATAACCTTCGGTAACTTGCAGCTGCAACCCGAGCAACGTCTGCAGTTGCCTTTCCAGGCATTGACGCGACGGCGAATCCGGCACCGACGACAGGAGGTCAAGTCCTCGGCGCGCCAGCGCAATGGCGTCGCGATGCGCGAACACGCGCCCCGCGTGCTGGGCGGCCAGATAGAACTGCTGAGCAGCACGGGCCGGTTCGCGGCCGGCCTCGTACAGACAGGCCAGTTCCGCGGCGGACGGCGATGGTTCGTTACCCAGATGCCGCTCCCAGGCCTCAGCTAGCGCCTTACTGACCGTACGACGGCGTGTCGGCAACAGGGCCGCATAGAGTGCCTGCTGGTACAGCACATGCACGAAAGCGAAACGCAGCGTCGGCGTGCCATCGGGAAATTCGTCTTCGCGCAGCAGTCGCACCAGGCGGTGAACACGGTCCAGCTCCTGGAGTCGCTCTTCGACCTCGGCTGGATCGCGCCGCACCGCTTCCGCCACGACCACCGAATCAACCTGATGCCCTTGAGCCGCCGCAACGGACAGGAGACGCCGATCTTCTTCGTCCAGCTGCTCGAGTTTCCGCTGAATCATGCTGCGGACCGTTTCGGGCAACTCGTCCCAGATGTCTGGCAGCTCGCGGGCCAGACGCCACTGGCCACCCTGCTCCGCAATAACTCCTCTTTCGCGCAGATAGCGCAAAAGATCCGCCAGGAACAGCGGGCTGCCTTCCGTACGGGAATGAATCAGGTTCGCAAAATCCCCCGGGAAATCATGGCCAGGGAAGGCGAGATCCAGATAGTGTTCGATTTGAGTCCTCTCCAGAAACCCGAGTGGCAGTTCACTACAGACGCCCCGGCCTTGCAGTTCGAGCTTGACGCGATGAAATGGATGAGGTCCCAGCAGTAGTTCCGTGGGACGATAGGTCACGATGATCAGCACACGCGTCGTGTGGCTGGGACGCCCGAGATAGGCCAGCAGGTCGACCGTCGATAGATCAGCCCAGTGGACATCGTCGATGAACAGTACCAGCGGGCCGAGCCGCGAGGCTTCGGCGACCAGGACGACCAACTCGCGGAGCATGGACTGTTGCGAGAATGCGAGCGGGGACGGCGACGGCGCCGCGGGATGATCGGAGCTTAGCTGCGCCAGCCAGGTGGGCGCCACGACGCGCATCAGGCGTTCGACGGTTACTCCCGTATCGCCGCGCAAGAGATCGGCTAGCGCATCCAGAATGGGCAGATACGCGGAGATGGCCGACTGCCGTTCCGAACACCGGCCGCGTGCCACCTGGCAATTCCCTCGCTGATGGAGCTCGTCGAGAAAATCCTCGACCAAGGTCGACTTGCCAATGCCTGGCTCGCCCGCCACGCAGACCATGGAGCCGCGTCCCGCTTCCGCCGCCGCCATGGCGTGGCGCAGCACTTCCAGTTCCTTTTCGCGACGCACGATGTGGCGCCGAGCCGGTTCGCGCCAGTTCCGATTCCCGCCGGCGAGACCCGCGAGTGCACGTTCCACATCCGCCGCCGTCGGGCGGACGCGCGGGTCCTTGTGGAGCATGGCCTCCAGCAGTCCTCCGAGCGCCGGAGGCACTCCGGCTGGCACCCGCATCATCGGTGCTGGCTGTGCGTTCGCAATCGCATGCAGAGTTTCGAACGGTGTCGACCGCTCGAACGGATGGCGGCCCGTTACCAGCTGGTACAGGACGATTCCCAGCGAGAAGATATCCGAACTGCCGTCGAGCGGTTCTCCGCGTGCCTGCTCGGGCGACATGTAGGCGACGGTGCCCAGCATGGCGCCGGGCCACGTTTCATGACTGTCCGCATTCAGAGAGGAAGCCGCCAAAGTCGGAAGGCGACGTGCCAGGCCGAAGTCGAGCACCTTGACGTAGCCGTCCGGCCGGACCATGACATTCTCGGGCTTGATGTCCCGATGCACGACGCCTGCGGCATGGGCCGCCCCCAGCGCCGCCGCGACCTGTCCGATCACCCGAGCCAGTTCCGGCAACGGCAATCTCCCGGCCACGAGCGAGCGAAGCGTCTGACCTTCGATAAACTCCAGCACGATGAATGGGCATCCGGCGTGTTCGCCCAGTGCATGGACGGTGCAAATGTGTGGGTGGTTTAGCGCCGACGCCGTTTGTGCTTCGCGGACAAATCGCTGCATCAGCAGCGGGTCTCCCGATAATTCCGGCGGCACGAACTTCAATGCCACATGCCGTCCGAGACTCGCTTCGATTGCCTGATACACCACCCCCATACCCCCGCGGCCGATCTCGCCGATGATTTCGTACCCCGCCACGTCCAGCGGCGGCCCCGCGTCGGCGGGCAGCTGGCTTGCCGCGCCCCCGATCCGGCGGCCGGCGCGCAACAGTCGCCCCGGCAAGCGACTTTGAAATGCCGGAAACCGGCGGCTGTACTCGCTGGCATCCAGGTCCGACTCGCGACGGCAACGCAGTTCGTACTCGGCGGCAATCAAATCGAGCACGGTGTGCGGATCCTGATTCAGTACCGGAAATCGCTCCAGGTACGATTCCACCCAGGAACGCTGACCGGACTTGATGCGGAACTCGAGATCGATATGAACGAGTTCGCGGAGCAAGTCGACTTGCCGAGACGGCTCCGCCGTCAAGTATTCCTCGATGACCGGATTCCGCCCATGCCGCCAGGCGTTCTCGAACTCGCGGATCCTGGCTTCACAGCCATACCACGTTTCCTCCCCCAGGGGGTCCGTTATTCCGCCTGAGTGCGTATCGCGCGTGCTATCCACGGTCCAGATCACTCTTCCCTTGCTCGAAATGCGCGTGCATGGAATCAGGAACGTCTGAGTTTGCTTTACGGTTCCGCGCCTGACTGCTGACGTTCAAGAAATTTCCGGACCCGCTCTCGCAATCGTCGCACCGACCGCTCTGCGCGCCCCGTTTGCTCGCTGATCTCCTGTGTCGTGAACCCCTGCAAACTCATCTCGATCACCACACGATCGTCCGACTCCAGCCGGCGCAAGAGTTCTTCGACGACCTCCGCGAGCACGACGGCCTCCTCGGGTGTCGGTTCCCGGCTCAGCGCCTCGCTCCACGGCGCCACCTCTTGGCCGCCCGGAGCTTCGCGACGCACGTCTCGCCGTTCGGCCCGGTGGAAGCGGACCCGGTCCGCGCACTTGCGGACGGTTATCACGGTGAGCAAACCCCACAGACCATCGCCACCGTCCGCCGACATGGCACCCTCGCCATAGCGCAGCAGCAAACTCTTGTATGCCGACTGGACCACGTCCTCAGGATCGATCTTGTGTTGCAGTTGTGTCCCCAGGTGCTTGCGCGCCAACCCGATCATCTGCCTGCTGAATCGCTCGAAGTCCCGGGAGTAGTCGTCATGCGGCACGAGGGCACCCGACGTCGACGAAGCATGAGAGTGAAGGGATGACAAACGCACGGATGATCGATAACGGCAACCGACTGGGAAACGGCGCAATTTCTTGGCCGATCGCACGGGCCGCCGGGATGTAAGCATTGTAGCCAAGCGGATTGATCGTAGCACGTCACACGGATCGGCATCATTCGCCGCCGCCCTGGAGCGTCGTCGCTCCGCAGCCGCGTGCCGGTATGTCGCACCGTTTACGCATTCTTTCCGCTTCTGTCACGGAGCCGGACGAATCGCGGACGAATCCAGCTGGATAGGCTGCAACTCGGATGTGTCCAGATCGAGTACGCCGCACGCTCCATCGCACACGGCGCCGACCCCGAGAAAATACCGTTCCGGCGGCGCCAACCTTACGGTCCGTTCTCCGTGCCACGGCTCCGGTCCGGTCGGTGTTCCCAACAACCAACGATGGAAGTGCCCGACAAGCACCACCCGGCTGGTGACCGCCGCGAAGCTCCTGGCAAACTGTTCCGCTGTGCTGGGTACGCCATCGAAATACCACAAATCCATCAGCTCGGCCGGATTCAGCCAGGCCTCGATGTGCTGAATAAAACAGGGGCCGATTTCCAAGAAAGGCCGTAAGGAAGTCATGTAGGCCATTGCCTCGTCGCCGTAGCGGGCGCGCGTGTCGGGCGTCGGGTCAACCGACAAGCCATAATCATGATTCCCCCAGACGCCGCGGGCGCCGGCGTCAGCCAACAGGCGGCACGTTTCCCGCAGTCGGTCGCCCGTTTCGAATACGTCTCCCAGCATGACGATCTGGTCGACATCTTGTCCCTTCAACACGCGGATCGCCGCGTCCAGAAACTCGACGTGCTCGTGGATATCGGCGATCAGCCCCAGCTTCATCGGCAACTCCCTAGATTGCGCCAAAGGGGCTCGGCTCGCAGCAGGTGCCGCTCCGATAGGGAACGACCCGATTCTTCAGTGCCTGCGGAATAAATCGCTGTCAACCACGGCTACAATCAGGTCGGCCATCGGATAGTCGTCGCTACGGACGCTGGCGATGATCCCGTCCACGTCGGCCCGGTCGAGCGGTTCCATGCGGCGGCCAAGTGCGTGGCTCAACAGCCGATTGGTTACCGTTCGAACGAAGAATTCCTTCCGCTTCCACAGCAACGCGCGCAACTCCGCGGGACCAGCGAATTCGTCGCCGCCGGGCAAAGCGCCCGAGGTATCGACTTTGATCTTCTGCTGTACGTCGTAATATTCGCGCGTTCGGCCGATCGGATCGAATCCTTCCAGCGCGAATCCGAGAGGATCAAACTTGCGGTGGCACTGATTGCAGGCCTCGGATTCGCGATGCCTGGCCAGCTGCTGCCGTATCGACAACGCGCCGCGCACATCCGGATCGAGCGCCGGAACGGCACTCGGCGGCGGAGGCACGGGGATGCCAAGCACATTTTCGAGCAGCCAGATCCCGCGTGTGACAGGCGAGGTTTCAATGCCGTTGGCTGACACGGTCAGTACACTCGCCTGCCCCAGCAGGCCGCCCCGCCGAGGGTTGCCAAACTGGACGCGATGGAATTCTCCCGCCCGCTGCACCGGAACCTGAGCCGCAACCCCATACAGCTTCGCCAGGTCTCGGTTCGCAAAGGAATAGTCGGCACGCAGGAACTCAAGAACCGGCGCGTTGCGGTCGATCAGCCCACGCAAGAACAGTCGCGATTCCTGCTTCATTTCCGGCTCGAGGCCAGCAGCATAATAGACCTGGAACGCCTTCGGATCCGGCGGCATGCTCCCCAAGGCGCGCAGATTGAGCCAGCTGTCGAGAAAGTCCGCTACAAACGCCTCGGAAGCCGGACTCGCGAGCAGCCGCCGGGCCTCAGACCCGAGAACCTCCGGCCGGCTGATCTCGCCTCGATCCGCCAACTGGCGCAGCCGGTCGTCCGGCATGGTGGACGTCAAAAAATACGCCAGCCGCTCTGCCAGGGCATGATCGGAAAGCGTACTGTCCTCCGCTCGATCGGAGTGACTGAAGTACAGGAATCCGGGTGAGCACATCGCGGCCTTGAGCGCATCCTTGTAGGCTTCCAGCGGCGAGCGTCCGTCCGCGACACGCTGCTCGTACAGTCGCACCAGACCCGCAACTTCCTCGTCGGTGGCCGGCCGCCGGTAGGCCCGCGAGGCAAACCGCGCGATGTGCCCCGCCGCGCGAGCCGGCTCGAATTCGCGACCTTCCAGCAGGATCTGCCGGGGCGGATCGGGTGACTCGGTGACCAAGGGGCCTCGAATCCGCACTTCGTGGATGCGGATCTGCGGCAGGTAGCCGTGCTTGATGACCGCGTTTCGCCACGCAACGATCCCCGTCGAATCACGCAGCTCGGCAGGCAGCGTGTCGCGATGATTGCGAAAGACCCGCTGGTACGAACCTCGCACGTCGTGCTGGCCGTTCTCGAAGGTGAAGCGCGGAGCGAACCCCCGGTCGAGACGAATCTGGAACGCATACCACTTTCGCTCATTGTCCTCGATTACGACCTCGGCCAGCTTGGGTTCGATGGGCTGGTTGTGCACCATGTCGCCGATCGCGGTGTTACCCGGCCGAATCCCCATCCGGAACGGCTCGTCGCGGTCGAAGAACACGGTCCGCTGGTTATAGCGCGTGTCGCGATGCAGGGCCTCAGCCAACACGCGCACTTCATACACACCATCGGTGGGAACACCGGACGCGAATCGCGCCAGGTGTCCGTAGGCGCCTTCCGGCTTGTCGTTCAGCGGATGATCGTAGAGCACCAGGTAGCGGTGATCGAAGGCCAGCTTGTGGGCGCGGTTGAGTTCCTGCTGCTGCAAGAAACCGTCCGCAAACACCCACTCGCGCGGCTCGGTGCCAGGAATCGGCGCCAGTGCCTTTTCCACACACCGATCCGCGGCTTCGAGGTATTTCTCCAAGAGATGTCCGGACGTCACCAACGCCTCGCCGTAATTGTCGGACTGCTGTGACAAGTTGTCGGTCGGAAATTCGACTGTGGGATCGAACAAGGTCATGTCGATTCCCAGCAGGCTGCCGACAGTGTTGCGATATTCACGGCGCGATAGCCGGCGCAGCACGCTGCGCGGGCCGCGGACGGGGTGCTGTTCGCGCAGGGCGGCTAAGACGCTCGTGAGAGCTGTGACACCTTCCTGTCGCTCCGACGCCGTGGGGATATCGGCGTCGGCCGGAGGCATGGCTCCCAGCGTCAATTGGTCGATAACCTCCTGCAGACGCAGCTGCAACTCCGGCTGAGCACTCGTCCAGTCCAGCGTATCGAACGCCCGCTGGCCCGCCGGATCCGCCGAGTGGTGGCAGTCGACGCAGTACCGCTTCACAAACGCTTCCGCCTGCTGCCGCTCACTTGCCCCGGCCGACAGGGTGAACAGCGCCGATTGTACGAGCAAGGGGCCGGCGATCAGAATCCAACCAGTCGGTTGCATCATGCCAGGCCTCGCAGAGTGCCGGTGCTGGTGGCAAACCTGTCGGTTTCGATCCCGAACTGTTGCAGCATCGATACGAACAGGTTGGTGAGCGGCGGTCGGTTCGGCGACTTCGCATCGAAGGCGAGCAGTCGTCCGTGGCGGAATCCTCCACCGGCGAGCACGACCGGCAGATTGGTGTTCGTATGCGAGTTGGCATTGCCCATGCCGCTGCCGAACAGGACCATCGTCTGGTCGAGCAACGGGTGCTCGCCGACCTGGATCTCCGACAGCTTCTCGACAAATCGAGCAAACTGCTCGATCTGGTACGTTTCCAAGGTGATCAGCGATTCAATGCGGTCCGAGAGCTGGCCGTGATGCGACAAGGCATGGTAGTCGCCATTCACGCCGAGATCGCGAGGATTGAAGTCGCCACCGATTTCGAGAGTCGCAATCCGGGTGGAGTCGGTTTGGAGGGCCAACGCAATCAGGTCGTAAAGCAGCGGAAGGTCCGCGACCATATTGCGGTTGGTTGGAGCTGGGAAGGGCGCCGCGGGTTTGGGAACGTCAATCCAGCTGCGTCGCAAGGCGATTCGCTTTTCGACATCCCTTACCGACGTCAGGTATTCATCGAGTTTCTGGCGGTCTCGCGCATTCAACCGGTGTTCGATACGACGAGCGTCCGCCCGGACCAGATCGAGGATGGATCCCTGCAGGCGGAACCGATCGGCGGCCACCACGCGGTCCTGCTCGCGCGTGCCGACGAACAGCAACTGAAACAGCTGGGCGGGTCCAGGAATCGGCGGGACGCGCGTTCCCGCACGGGTCCACGACAGCTGGCAACCGCCATGGATGCCCGTCTCGCTTCCCACGGTCAGCGTGGAAAAACGCGTCTGCCCTGCGACGTAGTCGGCGGCATATTGGTCGATGGTGACATTGGCATCCGGCATTGACCTGGCATCGATTTGGCGCACACCGGACAGGAACGAATGAATCGAGAAGTGCCCGCCGCTGGTGCCATGGTCCAGGCCGGCCAACATTGTCAGCCGGTCCCGAATCGGCTCGAGCGGTGTCGTCGTGCGCCCCCAGGAGAATTCCCGGTGCTCGTGCCACCCTTCCGACATGGAAACATCGGGAACCTTCGGCCAATAGGCCTCCGGATAAAACCCCAGCATGTTCCCCACACACACCATCCGCTTATCAAGTCCGGTGGACGCCGCCTCGGCTCCGCTTGCACGGGACAATGACGGAAAGCAGGGCAGGCTGAGCGACACACCCACGGCTCGCAGCATGTGTCTACGGTGCAGCTTCGTCATGGATTACGCCTGTCGAAGGAGGTGCGACCAGGTTGGATTCTGGTTATAGATGTAGCATACCGGGGCAACTTTCGCATACTCGAAATGGGTACAATGCCCGTTCGGCAATTACCGCGCAGGGACGACAACGGCCGCGTTTGACGAAATGCCCCCGGCCTAGATGGGGGCTCCCTCGCCATGATCGCCAGCTAAGGAATCACCGCATGCAACGTCGCCACTTCCTGGGTCAGCTGACCGCGGTCGCCTGCCTCGGCACGTCGCGCTACGGTTTTGCCGTGGATCCTGCCTCCGCGCCGCGAATTGTCGACACGCACACGCATTTCTATGATCCAACTCGTCCACAGGGAGTGCCCTGGCCGCCTCGCGAGTCACCCTTGTATCGACCCGTGTATCCGCGGGACTGGACCGCAGTCGCGGCGCCGCTGGGTGTCCGCGAGACCGTGGTCGTCGAGGCGAGCGCCTGGCTGGAAGACAACCAGTGGATACTCGACCTAGCCGACCGCACCCCCGCGATTCTGGGGCTCGTAGGCCATTTGACTCCGGGCGATGGGGACTTCGCGAAGCACCTCAAACGTCTCGCCGCTCACCGGGTTTTTCGCGGCATCCGGGTGGGGGGCAATCTGCCGCAAAACGTCGAGGACCCCGCGTTCCGAGCTGGCATCCGACGGTTGGCCGACTTGGGACTGGAGCTGGACGTGAATGGCCCGGCCCGCATCCATTCCGCCGTTGCCAGGCTGGCCGCCGATGTGCCCACATTGCGGATCGTTGTCAATCACGTTGGTGGCGCCGGCGAGCCGTCACGACTGACCGATGCCTGGCGGCAAGGCATGGCCGCGATGGCCCGTCAGCCGAACGTCTACTGCAAGGTCTCCGCACTTCTCGAACAGACGGAACAAGCCAGTCGCCAGCCGGGCACGGCTCCCCGCGATGTGGCATACTATCGGCCCGTGCTGGATCATTGCTGGAACACTTTCGGCGCTGACCGGCTGATCTATGGCAGCAACTGGCCCGTCTGTGAAAAAGGTGGCAGTTACGCGGACCAGTTCGCCATCGTGCGTGAGTTTTTTCGGGAAAAGGGTCCCGAGGCCACGGAAAAGTATTTCTGGAGGAACGCTGCCGCCGCCTATCGCTGGAACGAGCGTTCCCGGGCTGACGGCTGATGCGAGCCGCGATGCGGAAGCCAGCCAGGCAACACACCCATCTATGTTGGACCAGTCATGGCTGGTCGCGAATACCAGGAGACGATGCGATGCCTCTACACCAGCTGCCTCTCTCTCGCCGGTCGTTCTTGGGCTACAGTGCCGCCGCAGCTGCCGGCTGGACCGTTCTGGCCTCCGGTCGCTGCGCAGACGCGAAGACCAATGCGCGCGAATTTGCACTCCTGTCGGACACGCACATTCCCAGTTCGCCGACGATCGCGGCCCGCGATACGAACATGACGGCCAACTTGCAGCAGGTTGTCCGCGAGATTCTGGCGCTCGAAGTGAAGCCGGCCGGCGTGTTCATCAACGGGGATTGCGCTTACTTGAAAGGTCTGCCGGACGATTACCGCAATCTGGCCCAGTGCGTGGCGCCGTTCAGCGCCGGCGGTCTGCCGCTGCATGTGACCATGGGCAATCACGACGACCGCGGGCCGCTCTTCGCCGCGCTCCGCGACCAACAGCCGGCCACGCCGCTGGTCGAATCCAAACACGTGTCGATCGTCGAATCGCCCCATGCAAACTGGTTCCTGCTCGATTCGCTGACCCAGGTCGACGTGGTGACTGGAGAGATCGGTGACGCCCAACGCAGCTGGCTCGACCAGGCCCTTGCCGCGCGGTCCGGCAGGCCCGCACTGGTCATGGTGCACCACAACCCCCAGTTCGATCCGCCGCCGGAGGGCCGGATCTGGGGGGGCATCAAGGATACGGCACAGCTCATCGATCTGCTGGCCCGCCACGAGCACGTCCAGGCCTTGATCTTTGGCCACTCCCACAATTGGTCGATCACCCGTCGCGGGGCTCTGCACCTCGTCAATCTTCCGCCGGTAGCCTATGTCTTCACGGAGGGAAAACCGAATGGCTGGGTGCTGGCCGAAGCACACGACCGCGGACTGACGTTGAATCTGCACACGATTAATCCGCAGCATCCGCAGAGCGGCGAGCGCGTCGAACTCACCTGGCGCTGACGCTGCCGGAACGTGGGAAACGGAATACGGAAAAGATCGCCGACAGCGGGAACGGGTGTTTGCCCGGCACAGCACGAATTGTTGACCAAAGGAGCAATGACATGTATCGCGCGACGTGGTTTTGCCTGGTTGGCTTTGCAGTATTCGCCGCATGGGTTCCTGGGGACGAGGGCCTGCATCCTGCGGTCGACGCACCCGGATTCGCGCCTCTGTTCAATGGAAAGGATTTGACGGGCTGGCAGACCACGGGCAACTGGACCGTCGAAGCCGACGGCAGTATCGCACTCCACCCGCGACCCGGTGAATCAGGATGGAAGCGATTCGACGCCTACCTCACGACCGCGAAGCAATATGGCGATTTCGTGCTCGACCTCGAGTTCAAGTTCGAGCCGAAAGGCAACTCCGGAGTCTTCCTGCGAGTCGGCGATCTGCGTGATCATGTGCAAAGCGGATTCGAGGTCCAGATCCTGGATACCTACGGGCTCGAGAAACCCGGACATCACGATTGTGGCGGGATTGTCCACGTCGTCGGGCCGAGCCGGACTATGGTCAAGCCCGCCGGCGAATGGAACCGCTCTACGATCACCGTCCGTGGGCGCCC